>JAGDBR010000138.1 GCA_017958935.1 Lachnospiraceae bacterium
AGCTTCACGTCGAAGAAGTTCATCTGCGGCGTGCCGATGAAGCCGGCCACGAACTTGTTGTACGGCTCGTTGTACAGGTTCATCGGGGTGTCGATCTGCTGGACGTAGCCGAGCTTCATGACGACGATGCGCGTGCCCATGGTCATCGCCTCCACCTGGTCGTGCGTGACGTAGATGAAGGTCGTCTTCAGGCTCTTGTGCAGCGCCGTGATCTCTGTACGCATCGCCGCTCTCAGCTTCGCGTCCAGGTTCGACAGCGGCTCATCCAGCAGGAAGACCTTCGGATCGCGGACCAGCGCACGTCCCAGCGCGACACGCTGTCTCTGGCCGCCGCTCATCTCCTTGGGCTTGCGTTCCAGATACTCTTCGATGTCGAGCATTTTCGCGGCTTTCAGCACGCGCTCCTTGATCTCCCCCTCCGGCATCTTCCGGTTTCTCAGACCGAAAGCCATGTTCTCGTACACGGTCATGTGCGGGTACAAAGCGTAACTCTGGAACACCATCGCAATGTCGCGGTCCTTCGGCTCCATGTCGTTCACCAGCGTGTCGCCGATGAACAGGTCGCCTGCGGTGATCGTCTCAAGGCCGGCGATCATGCGGAGCGTCGTGGACTTACCGCAGCCCGAAGGCCCGACGAAGACGATGAATTCCCGGTCGGCAATGTCGATGGAAAAATCGTTTACAGCTTTGTGCCCGTTATCATACACCTTGTAGATGTGGGAAAGCTTTAGATTTGCCATACTCTCTCCTCCGTTTATTGTAGAATGGATGATGGTTTATCTTCAGAATTGCCTTGTCGCAGGCGGCACGACCCGCCCTGCGTCCGACAAATTGAATTCCGTTTTGGTCCAGCGCATGCAGGATGCGGCCGATGCCGGTCAGATGCGCGTTGATCGTCCCGGCGACAGCGCCCTTCTTGTCGAAGACCGAATAGACGTCGTCTTTCAGGCTCACCTTGGCGACGTCCTTCAGCGCCACGGCCCTGCGCCGAAACAGATAACTCATGTGCAGGACGCCGTCCTCGACGTATGCCCTGTCCGTGACCATCGCGAACAGGACCGCGCCGGCCGCGATGCCGACGATCGCAAACATAATGCCTGCGAAAATGCCGAGAGCATCGCCTTTACCGAGCACGAAGAGCAGCACGGCCGCCGTCAGGCTGCCCGCAAAGGCCGCCACCGTGAAGATGAACGGCTTTTTATCGACTTCCGTGCTGATCTCTCCGTGTCTGAACATGTTATTTCACCTTTTCCAGAACGACTGATTCGTTCGACATCGTGTTGAACGAGCCCGTCACGGTCTCGTATTCGTTCCGAACGTTCGAGAACACGATCCTGTATGTGCCGTCCAGTTCGACCTTCGCAGCGCCAAGCGCGTGGTAAACGAGCAGGTCACCGATCTGATACGCGATAACGTTCTTGTCGGAAGGCAGGAGCGTGAACTGCTCTTTGATCTCCTTCCGGGTCGCCAGCCTGAATTCCGGATGCTCCGCGCGGAAGCGGATCATCTCTGCGGTCTTCCGGCAGACGTCCAGATTCTTGATCTTTAAATAATAATCCATGACATTGATGTGATCGCCGACATTATAAGAATTGCCTTCGTACTTTCCGGTGTCAGGATCGAGTTTGCTGCGCATGAACTCCTCGCCTTCCTGAATGAAGGGCACGCCCTCGGACAGGAACACGATCGCGTCAGCCTGCGTGTAGGCGGCCGGCATGCGGCTGTCGGGCGCAGTCTGGATCAATTGGTCGTACAAAGTGTAGTTGTCGTGGCAGGACACGTAGTTCAGGACCTGGTTCGGGTCAATGTCCTGTGTCTTCACCGTCTCTTTCGAGAAGCGGCCTTCCACGCACATCGCGACCATCGAAGCGTCTGCCGTGCTGCCCTGCACAAATCCCTTGCCCGGGCTGTTTCCACCACGGACGGCATTTCGGATCACGTCGTTGAATGCACCGACCAGGACGCCGTTCCCGCAGAAGAAGTCCTGCGCGAGGGAAGCCTGGACCGTCGTCTGGGACGTCAGTTTTGTATCGCTCGTTCCGGCCTTTAATTTCGACGCACCTCCGGTCCAGGGTTCACCGTAAACCATGATATGCGGATCCAGCGCCTTGCAGTCGTTATAGACGTCGATCATCGTCTGGTTGTCGATGAGGCCCATCAGGTCGAAGCGGAAGCCCGACAGATGGTACTCACCGATCCAGAAGCGGCACGATTCGCGGATGAATTTGTTGACCATATACCGCTCGGACGCAACTTCATTTCCACAGCCGGAGCCGTTATAGAACGCGCCGTTCGCCTTCGTGCGGTAGTAATAATACGGCACGAGCAGGTTGAAATTCGAATTCTCGGAACTCGCGGTGTGATTGTATACCACGTCCATGTTGATCGAAATGCCTGCTTCATGCATTGCAAGGACCATCTTTTTAAATTCCTTGATGCGGTTGAAGCCGTCGTACGGATCCGTGGAGTAACTGCCTTCCAGTACGTTATAGTTCTGCGGATCGTAGCCCCAGTTGTAGTTTTCTTTCGAAACTGTGTTCCCCGACTTCGTCTCGTCCACCGAGGAGTAATCGTAGAACGGCTGCAGCTGGATGTGCGTGATCCCGAGCTCGCGTACGTGGTCGAGGCCCGTGGAGACCGTGATGCCGTCTTCGGTGTGGGTCGTGCCGCTCTCTGCAAGACCGAGGAATTTACCCCTGTAGGCTTCCGTCACGCCGCTTGTCTCGCTGATCGTCATGTCGCGTACATGAGCTTCGTAAATGACGGCGTCGACGCCGTTCCCTTCGAACGGCCGCTTGTCTTCCGCCCAGCCCTGGATGTCCGCGTTCAGCCGCGTGAAGTTCACGGCCATGCCGCGGCGCCCGTTGATGCCGGCACTCTTCGCGTACGGATCGGCGACTTCGTTCGTGCCCTTCGAGTTCGTCACGGTGTAGGTGTAATAGACGCCGTCCAGATCTTCGTTCAGGGTGATTGCGTAGACGCCCTTGTCGCCGCGCTCCATCTCATGGACGGCGTAGGGTTCCTTCTCGGTCATGTAGTCGCCTGTCTTGTACAGGTTCAGCACCAGCTTCGTGCTCGTCGGCGCCCAGACCTTGAAGGTGGTCGCCTTCGGATTCTTTTCGTCGTCGAACGTCACGCCCAGGTCTTCGCCGTCGTAGGCGTAGCGCTCGTTGAATTCATCGGTATCGAAATAGTTCGTCATCATCAGCTCGACCTGATTCGTCCAGGTGGGGTCAAAACGGTAGCTGACCGTCACGACGTCGCAGAGGTCGATGTCGTCCTTCAGCGTCAGGAATGCCCGCTGCAGGGACGGATCGTACGCTTCCATCGTGAAGTCCGTGTACGGCTGCCCGTTCCGCGTGACGTAGAACCGCGGCTGATACGACTTGAAGTCGTTCGCGAGCGGCTTGAAGTACACGCCGATCGTCTTCGAATCCTGCAGCATCGCATAATTGACGATGGACTTGCAGGCGTTCTCCTGCGTGTCGAAGACCGTGGATTCGGTCGTCCGGACGTACACGTTCTGGATACCGTCCGGCGTCTTCGGCAGGATGTCGATCGAACGGTCGCCGTCCGGATCCTTCGACCAGTCGTCGGTGCGGATGATGAAGCCGAGCTTGTCAAGCCCCTGCCCTTCCGAGATCACGGCAAGGTCAAGATCGGCATATACGCCGTAATCGTCATAGCCGGTGAACGGATAAGCGGCGCCGTTGCCGCCGTTCGTCATATCCCAGGCCCAGACGTTCCAGGGCGCGTAGCAGGCGCGGTCGTTCCCTGCATCGTCGTTCCGGCGGTAGTGAAGACGGACCGTCTTCGTGTCGGCTTCCGGCATCGCGGAATGATCGACTTCGTCCTTCGTATAAGCGCTGACGACGTTCCCCGCAGGCTCGAGCTGGATCGGAACGTCATCCGGTCCCTCCTCCATCGCCTGCTCCGTGGTCGGCGCCTGCGTTCCGCTCGGTTCCGTCGGCTCCGCGGGCTTCTTGCAGCCGGCAAGCAGCGAGGCCGTCAGTATCAGTGCCAGCAGTATCGCCAAGATCCTTTTCATGTTTCGATGCTCCTTTCCGCGGGCAGCCCCGCAGGAACGTCCGGGATCAGAACCCGGACAGGTCGCAGAACCCGGCCTTCAGGATGTCTCCCTTGATGTCGGAACTCTGCTTCAGTACGTGCGAATCCCAGTTGTTCGGATCCGTGATCTCGTAGCCCTTCTCGAACGCAGCCACGAGGAAGCCGGTCATGCCCGCCGTGTCGACGAGCATCACGCCGTCCCGGATCTCATAATCCTTGCTCCATTTGCCCGGATTCCAGCTCCAGATATAGAGCTCGTAATCACCGTTCAGATATTTTTCGTCCAGATTGATGACGTTGAAGAAGCCGTCGATCAGCTCGACCGGCGTGTACGTGAACTGCTGCTCGAAGACGTTGAGGCCCTTCCGAAGATACAGGTGGAGCACGGTCCTGCCGTCCGCGACGTGATCCGCGAGCGCGATCTCCGCCGTATCAACGACCGGGACCTTCACGGACGGATCGCCGTTAAAGTAGCAGTACGCTTCGTCGCACTGATGGACCGTGATCTTGATCTTCTTGTCGCCTACGTAGGAGCTGTCCCGTTCGGAGATCTCCGCCCAGGGATGCACGTCTTTCGAGCGCGTCACAAGCGCCATGCCGTTCGCTTCGAACTTCACGTACGCTATATGCTGCGCCACCGGGACCTTCTCTCCCGTCAGCGCGTCATAATAGCAGCCGTCCTCCAGGTGCGGGACCGCGACCGTCACGTACCGCTCCGGGTCGACGTCGCCGACGTTCAGGATCAGGACGCCCTGGTCGTCTTTCCCGATCTTTTCGTTCACGTAGCAGGTCCCGTCGGCGGATTCATAGGAATCCGCGTCGAAGAACCGGTTGTGGAAGCGGTTGCAGACCGCCACGTATTCGCTCTCGAAGCCGTAGGAGCCGACCGTTCCGACCGTCAGTTCGTCCGTCGGCCGCGCGAGGAACAGGCCGCCCAGGCCCTTCTTCGCCGCGATGACCGACCAGTACTTCGCCACGCGCACATTGGAATAATGCGTGTTCGACGTCACGTACTCGTCGTGGCTCTCGACCCAGGCGATCAGCTGCGACGCGTCGTTCGTCTTCAGCGGCGCTTCCAGGATCTTCAGCGGATCCTTGACCGCGAACACGTTCTTGAACGACGCCGTGAAGCCGTCGTCCGTGATGCGCATGCGGTCCGTATATAAGGAAAGATCCCTGCCGGCCGGCGAATTCAGGATCTCGCCGTAGGCATACAGGTTCTTTCCGGTCTTTTCATGATAATAAGTCACGGCTTCCCCGAGCGTCTTTTCCCAGAAATCGCTCGGATAATCCGGATCGTCTGCCGTCTCGACGTGCTTGGCCGCGTCAAAGCGGAAGCCGTCGATCCCGGCGTCGATGCACTCGAACAGCAGCGAGCGCACCCGCTCCTGCACATAAGGATTCGCCGTGTTCAGATCGGGCAGGTTCCCGTACGGATAATACTGCGTTTCCGCGCCGGAACCCCTCGCGTTCTTGTTGTGGTGGAACGTCACGCCGTTCCCGTCGGTATCCCCGTTCCGGTTCGCGTAGAGCACCGGTTCGTAATCGGCGACAGCCGGGGATACGGTCGGCGTGCCGTCTTCTTCCTTGCCCTCATCGTCCGTCGTCGCCATGTGATTCACGACGATGTCCGCGAGGATGCAGATCCCGTACCGCTCCGCTTCCGCACACAGCTCGACGAGGTCTTCCTTCGTGCCGAGCGCGGACTGGTCTCCGATCGAGAAGCTTAAGGGCTGGTAGAACGCCCACCAGGCCGAGCCGCCGCTCTTCGGCTGCTGGACCGGCATCGTCAGGACGTTCTTAAAGCCGGCGTTCGCGATGTTCTCGAGATTCGCCAGGATCTCCCGGTACGTCCAGTTGAACGCATGGAGCGTCAGACCGTCCTCCGCATTCCCGGGGAGCGCGTCGGTATAGCGGTCGTCGAAATCCTTGACGTCCGGCAGCTCGACTTCCTTCGTCTCTTCTTCCGAAGAAGGTTCCACGGTCTGCTGCGTGGGCGCTTCCGACGTCGTCTGCCCGCCGTTCGTTCTGCAGGAAACAGCCGAAAGCATCACCGCCAGGCAAAGCAGGACCGCAATTCGTTTTTTCAGATTCTTCATGACTGTACCTCCCGCAAAAAACATCCGTAAAAAGCCCGCAAGGGGCTTCATAAGCCTGATGCTTATGAAGCCCCTCCGGTTGTGTGTTGATTACTTCTTTTCGAACGTCACCGTTCCGTCTGCGCCGTCCAGGACAAGCGTCACGACATAGGTGCCGTCTTCCTCGGCCACGAAGTTGCCTTCTGCCGGGCCCCAGTTCATCGCCCAGTCGTTGTCCGCACGGACCTTGAACTCGTCGCCCGCCTTCAGCTCGACTTCACCCTTGAAGGTGTTCTCGCCGTCAGCGACCATCTCGATGTCCTTGCCGTCATTGCCCCAGTTGGAGCCGGCGAAGGAACCGACGATGCCGTAGGTATGGTCGTCGGAGACCTCTTCATCAGCAATGCCGTCCTTCGCTTCCTTCAGGATCAGCGCTGCGCCGTAGCCGGGGGTGCCGGCCGCGGAAACGGTCTTGTACTGTGCGAGGACCAGCGTGTAGAGGCCGGAGCCGCCGATGACGACCGGGTTCTGATCCCACGCGAAGCCGTTCTCATCCTGCTCTTCCTGCCACGTCGGATAGAACGCGGTGTCCGGAGTCAAAGATTCCGCATAGGCGGTCTTCGGATCGGAGATCCACTGATCTTCCGCATAGACCTTGTTGTCGCCGTCCACGTCAACCGTGCACTGCGCGATCTTGAACGCGTAAGAGCCGTTCGCTCTGTACAGCTTGCCGTCCTTCAAGAAATTGCAGGACCAGCCGGCATCGATCGTTCCGAAGATCAGATCGATCGTGTAAAGGTACTTCACGTCCTTCGCAGAAAGCGCGGTGTAAAGAGCTTCGCTGATCGCCTTGACGTCGCTGAGCTTGATCGCCGTCAGGGAAGAAGCCTCATACAGAGCCGTATCCTTGCCGTTCCAGC
>JAGDBR010000139.1 GCA_017958935.1 Lachnospiraceae bacterium
AGCTTTATGACGACACCGTCGTCTGTTATTCTTACAGCAAGTCGCTGTCGCTGCCGGGCGACCGTATCGGCGACGTGCTGGTCGGCCCGAAGGCCGCGGACCGCAATGCGCTGTACGCGGCGGTCGCGGGCGCAGGACGCTCTTTAGGCTATGTCTGCGCGCCGACGCTGATGCAGCGGGTGATCGCGCGCTGCACGGGACAGACTTCCGACCTTCGCGTCTACCGCGAGAACCGGGACCTGCTGTACAATGCATTGACCGCGATGGGGTATGAGGCCGTCTATCCGGACGGCGCGTTCTACCTGTTCGTGAAGGTGCCCGGCAATGACGCGGGCGACTTCTCGGAGAGAGCGAAGGCTCACGGGCTGCTGCTCGTGCCGTCCGACTCGTTCGGCTGCGGCGGCTACGTGCGCATCGCCTACTGCGTTTCCACGGACATGATCCGCCGGTCGCTTCCGGCGTTCGAAGAACTGATGCGGGAATACCGCTGAAAGGGACGGCCTATGACGGCTTTTATCGGCTTAAGGGAATATACGAAGGAAGCCCTGTACGCGTTGAACGCGTACTTTTTCCCGCGCCATTTTCCGCTGGATGAGGGCGAGGTCGTGCGCGGCATGACGGAGGACGAAGTCTGCGCGAAGAAGGTCGCAGCGCTGGAGCGCGCGAAGAATGCGATGACGGCGGCGCTTTCCTACAAGATGGACGCGGAAGAGGCCGGACGGGTCATGGACACGCTGATGTCGCGCTTCCCGCTGATCTTCGACGTACTGCAGAAGGACCTGCAGGCGGCCTACGAGGGCGACCCCGCGGCGAAGGACATCGACGAAGTCCTGCTGTGCTATCCGGGCTTCCGGGCGGTCAGCGCCTTCCGCATCGCGCATGAACTGTACCTGCTGAACGTACCGCTGATCCCGCGCATGCTGACGGAGATCGCGCATTCGGCGACCGGCATCGACATCCATCCGGGCGCGACAGTCGGCCCGTACTTCTTCATCGACCATGGGACCGGCGTCGTCATCGGCGAAACGACCGTGATCGGCGAGCATGTGAAGCTCTACCAGCACGTGACGCTCGGCGCAAAGAGCTTCGAGGTAAATCCGGACGGCTCGCTCGTGAAGGGCATCAAGCGCCATCCGAACATCGGGGATCACGTCGTGATCTACGCGGGCGCGACGATCCTCGGCGGCGACACGACGGTCGGCGACCGCGCGGTCGTCGGCGGCAACGTGTGGCTGACGCATTCGATCCCCGCAGGGGAAACGGTCACGATACGCATGCAGGAAGAAGGACCCGTGTAACGAAAAGGATCGTGAGAAGCATTATTATCTGAGAAAGGATCCTTTTTTACCATGGGCAAATACGATAACGAGATCAGACGGCGCCGGACCTTCGCGATCATTTCGCACCCGGACGCCGGCAAAACGACACTGACTGAGAAATTTCTGTTATACGGCGGCGCGATCAACACGGCCGGTTCCGTCAAAGGACGGAAGACCGCGAAGCACGCCGTCTC
>JAGDBR010000140.1 GCA_017958935.1 Lachnospiraceae bacterium
ATCGAGATCCAGGCGGGACCCGTGAAGATCGCGTTCTCGTCGCTTCTGACCTGCATGATGCTCGGGACGGTCTTCTGCAACATCTGCCCGCTCTCGGACGACATGATGAAGGCGTCCGACAAGTGGACGTCGCCGCTGCTCGCGCTGTTCTTCGTCGTTTCGGGCGCGGAACTGGAGCTGTCGGTCTTCAAGGACCTGTTCATCGTCGCGGTCGGCGCGGTCTACATCCTGGTCCGCTGCATCGGCAAGTACTGCGGCGCGCGCGTGTCGGCGGCGCTGACGCATTGCTCTTCGAACGTGCGGAAATATCTCGGCATCACGCTCTTCCCGCAGGCCGGCGTCGCTTTGGGCATGTGCACCATCGCGATGAGCCTCGGCGAGCAGGGCAGGACGATCAGGAACATCACGCTGTTCGCGATCCTGGTCTATGAAATGATCGGGCCGCTGCTGACGCGCGACGCCCTGATGAAGTCCGGCGACATCACCGAGAAGCCGGAAGAAGTGAAGAACCGCCGGAAGAACCGGCTGGAAGAAGTGAAGGCCGCGCAAGAAGCGCGGAAATAAAGACCGGAAAGCGGGGCAGAACAGCATGCGTTTCAAGGCGGCTTTTCCGTCAATCTTATACGACATCGCCGAGGAGGCGGGCTACGGGATCGAAAGTTTTTCGGATCTCTGGGGTCACCGCATCACGGACGGGCACAGGACGCTCTTCATCGTCGGTTATCAGTTCCCGCTGAATCCGGCGTCCTCGAAGGAACTCTGCCAGGACAAGGCCCTGACGTACGAGGTGCTGCATCATGCGGGCATTCCGGCGATCGAGCACTGGTTCTACCCGGCGTTCCCCTCGAAGACCGAGCCGTCCCCGTTCAAGGATCGGGCCTTCGCCGAAGCGCTGCTCGAACGGGACGGGAGAGCGGTCCTGAAGGACAATTACGGGACCGGCGGGAACCGGGTCTATCTCGTGGAATCGATGGAGGCGTTCGACGAAATGCTCAGATCGATCCACGCGACCTCGTACGCGGCGGCGCTGTCGCCCTTCACCGACATCCTGAACGAGTACCGCTTCGTCATGCTGGACAAGGAGCCGCAGCTCGTGATCCGGAAGGAGCGGCCGTCCGAGGTCGATGAAAACGGAAAGAAGGTCTATACGACCTGGAAGCACAACCTCGGCCAGGGCGCGGAGGGGGTGCGCGTGACGGACAGGACGCTCATTGACGCCTTGCTGCCCGAAGTGCGCAGGACGATGGAGGCGCTGAACATGCGGTTCTGCTCTGTGGACCTCGTCATCACGAAGGACGGTCCGAAGGTCCTCGAGGTGAACGGAGGCGTCATGATGGAGCATTTCGCGAAGCAGTCCCCGGAGGATTACGCGCTGGCGAAGGCCATCTACGGCAGGGCCATCCGCCGCTATTTCGAAGAATAAGGAAGAGGAGCCATTCCGATGATCAATTTCGAAGAAGAATTAAAGAAGTTCAAGAAAAGTCTCGAGCTCGACGATACCGAGGAAGCCATCATGAAGGACGACGAGAACGACATGGTCGACCTGATGATCGAGCTGATGAACGAATACCGCGAGAACCGCTGACCGGAGGACGAAGCGCATGTATTGCTACAGGTGCAACGGGACGCTGGATCTGAAGAAGAACACGTGTTCCAGATGCGGGACGGACATTCGGATGTACAAAAAGATCGTCTATGCCTCGAACCGCTATTATAATGAAGGCCTGCTGAAGGCCCAGGCGCGGGATCTGTCCGGCGCCTATGAGGCGCTGAAGACCAGCATTCATTTGTATAAAAAGAACATCAACGCGCGCAACCTCCTGGGGCTCGTCGCGTATGAAATGGGCGAATCCGCCGAGGCGCTGAAGCACTGGGTCATCTCGAAGAACATGACGAGCGGCATGAACCTTGCCGACCGCTTCATCACGCAGATGAAGAAGAACATGCGGGATCTGGACTCGGACGCGCACGGCATCCGGAAGTACAACCAGGCGCTCGACTACGCGAAGAACGGTTCGACGGACATGGCGGTGATCCAGCTGAAGAAGGTCATCTCGGTCCACACGAACATGGTGAAGGCGTACGAGCTGCTGGCGCTTCTGTACATCGAGTCCGAGAAGTACGACCAGGCGCGCAAGGTCCTGAACCGGTGCCTCGAGGTCGACAAGGGCAATCCGCAGGCGCTTTCCTATCTGAAAGAGCTCGACGAGCTCGAGGGGAAGACCGGCATGCGTTCGGTCGGCGTCGTCGGCGAAGAGGACCGCGAGCAGCTGATCATTCCGGTGCGCTTCCGCGACTACGGGTCGTACCTGGCGAACGCGGTGTACATCATCGCGGGCGCACTGCTGGGCATCGCGATCGCCTGGTTCGTGATCGTGCCGGGCAAGGTCGACAGCGAGAACGCGGGTTACAAGGAAGCGATCCATTCCTATGAGAACGTGATCTCCGACCTGCAGAACTCCCTGGCGGTGAAGGAACTGGAGAGCGCGAGCGAATCCGCCGCGATCTCGTCGATCGAAGAGAGCGAGTCGCGATCGGCCGAGTCCTCGATCGAATAAGAGACGCGGGAAGATCCCGAACAGCGCCGGCTGCCGGAGAAGCCGCAGCAGATCACGAGCTGGTCGAAGAACCAGCGGACCGTGCTGGACCTCGTCGGCGAATGGAACAGCGAGGACCTGAACATCGACGAGATGGTCACGCATTTCCTGCAGGTCAATCCGTCGCTGATCGCCGACTCCGTGCAGGAGCACTACAGGAACCTTGCCGCGCTCATCTCGTCGGGCATCTGCGTCGAAAAATACACGGCGAAGATCGAGACCTATACGAACGAAGGCCGGATCGAGGAAGCAGCGCGTCTTTACGACCAGCTTTCCCTGATCCATCCGGAGGAGGTCCTCTACCGGTTCAACGCCGGTCTCGCGTACGAGGCGGCAGGGAATGCGGAGGAAGCCGTCAACCGTTACTGGCAGGTCGTGAACCTGTTCCCGGAGACGAACGAAGCCGCCGAATCCGAGGCGCGCTATCTTTCGATGACCGGCGAGCAGGAGGTCCAGGGGCTGCCGGCTGATGTCGACGCGGCCGCGGAGACCGCGCCGGTCGACATCGAAGCGCTGCTGTCCGAACTGCCGGAGACGCAGGCGCCGTCCGAGAACGAAGGCGAGCCGGAGAGCGCGCCGGAAGACGGCCAGGAAGGCGAAGCGGAGGAAAACGCCGGATAACGGAAAAATGTTGCAGAGAAATCGTTTTTCGCGCCTTGCGCGGCGGATTTTGGCTTTGACAAGGCGCGGAAACGATGATAAAATATCCTTAATAGATCGTGCAGCTAAAGCGTAAGACCGGATTGGCCTTGCGCTTTTTCCGACAGGGGGGTCTGTTCGCATGTTCGCGGTCGGGGATTTCGTCGTAAAATCGAATGAAGGCGTCTGCCGGATCGAGGAGCGGGTGTCGATGCGCGCGTTCGACAACGTCGAGCGTCCGTATTTCCTGCTGCGTCCGGTCGCCGATCCGCGCGTCAAGCTCTATCTGCCGGAGCAGGAGGAGTACCGTGACGTCCGCCCCGTCATGACCGAGGAGGAAGCCTTCCTGCTGATCGGGCGGGTGCCGGAGATCTCCTGCACGGTGATCGAGAACGACAGGCAGCGCGAGCAGATCTACAAGGACATCCTGCGCTCGAACGACCCCGAGCAGCTGGTCGGCATCATCAAGAGCCTGTACCTGCGCTGCGAGGAGCGCAAGAACGCCGGAAAAAAGGTCACGGTCATGGACGACAGGTGCTTCAAGGCGGCCGAACATGCCCTGTATTCGGAGCTTGCGTTCACCCTGAAAAAGGAGATCGCGGAGGTCCGCGCTCTCATCGCGAAAACCGCGGAAAGTCTTGAAGAAAGTACTTGACGCGTGAAAAAGCTTATGCTATATTGTATGGGCGCCGTCTTCGGACGGCGTCTTTTGAATTGCCTATTCATAAGAAAAAACATTGATGGAGGTAGAGACATGCGCGTAAGAATTACTTTGGAATGTACCGAGTGCCATCAGCGTAATTACAACCTGACAAAAGAAAAGAAGAATCATCCGGAACGTCTGGAAACGAAGAAGTACTGCAGATTTTGTCAGAGACACACAGCACACAGAGAGACGAAGTAATTCCTGCTCTTAAGGTGCGGAGGAGTTAATTATGGCTGAAAACGCGGGAAAGAAGAAATTCCTCTCGAATTTCTTCAAAAGCCTCAAAGCGGAGTGGAAAAAGATCTCCTGGCCGAACAGGAACCAGGTCATCAAGCAGACGGCTGCAGTCGTCGTCATTTCCATTATCCTTAGCGGCTTCATTCGCTTAATTGATGTGATCGGACAGTACCTGGTCGGTATCGTCAGCACGATCTTCGGTTAAGGAGAAAAGCATGGAAGAGGCTAAATGGTATGTCGCTCATACTTATTCCGGGTATGAGAACAAAGTCAAGGCCGACATTGAAAAAACCATCATCAACCGTAACCTGGGCGATCAGATCATGGAGGTCATGGTCCCCACTGAGCACGTAGTCAAAGTCAAGGACGGCGTGAAGAAGGCTTCGGAACAGAAACTGTTCCCGGGTTACGTTCTGGTCCACATGATCATGAACGACGAAACCTGGTACGTGGTCCGCAATACCCGCGGTGTTACGGGTTTTGTGGGTCCGGGATCGAAGCCGGTCCCGCTGACCGACGCGGAGATGAGCGCGCTGGGCGTGGGCGGCGTGAGAAAGAACGTGAAGATCGACTTCGAAGTCGGCGACGAGGTGGTTGCGATCACCGGCGCATGGCGGGATACCGTCGGCGTCATCCGCAACATCAACCAGGCGCGCCAGACGGTTACGATCATGGTGGAAATGTTCGGTCGCGAGACCCCGGTCGAACTGGGGTTCACGGAAGTCAAAAGAAAGTAAGGCCGCGAACAGGCCTTACGTGGGAGCAGGTTACAAGATCCTGCGAAAACGACCACAGAGGAGGAGCCTAAAATGGCAAAAAAAATCGAAGGATTCATTAAGTTACAGATCGCTGCCGGAAAAGCAACCCCGGCACCGCCTGTTGGCCCGGCACTTGGCCAGCACGGCGTGAACATCGTACAGTTTACGAAAGAATTCAATGCGAAGACGGCGGACAAGGGCGACACGATCATCCCGGTCATCATTACCGTCTATGCAGATAAGAGCTTTTCATTCGTCTGCAAGACCCCGCCGGCTGCTGTCCTGATCAAGAAAGCATGCAAGCTGCAGAAAGCTTCCGGCGAACCGAACAAGAAGAAGGTCGCGACCCTCTCGAAGGCAGACCTTCAGGCCATCGCCGAGACGAAGATGCCCGACCTGAATGCGGCATCCCTGGAAGCGGCCATGTCCATGATCGCGGGTACCGCACGTTCGATGGGTATCCTGGTGGAGCAGTAATACGTATTTCGATTAAATGAGTGGGAGGACCGGAAGGGCCGATATCACCACATGGAGGTAAGAATGAAAAGAGGTAAGAAGTATAAAGAGATCGCCGCGATGGTCGACCGCAGCACCGTTTACGAAGTGAACGAAGCTGTCGCGCTCGTGAAGAAAGCCCATTCGGCGAAATTTGATGAGACCGTTGAACTGCACATCCGCACGGGCTGTGACGGACGTCATGCAGATCAGCAGGTCCGTGGCGCAGTCGTTTTACCGAACGGCACCGGCAAGACCGTCCGCGTGCGTGTCTTCGCGAAGGGCGCGAAGCTGGACGAGGCACAGGCTGCAGGCGCTGACTTCTACGGCGGCGACGAGCTGATCCCGAAGATCCAGAACGAAGGCTGGCTCGACTTTGACGTCGTGGTCGCGACCCCGGACATGATGGGCGTCGTCGGCCGTCTCGGCCGCATCTTAGGCCCGAAGGGCTTAATGCCGAACCCGAAGGCCGGCACCGTCACGATGGACGTGGCGAACGCGGTCAAGGAGATCAAAGCCGGTAAGATCGAGTATCGTCTCGACAAGGCCAACATCATCCATGTTCCGGTCGGTAAGGTTTCCTTTACCGAGGAGCAGCTGGCGGAGAACCTGAACGCGGTCATCGACGCGATCGTCCGCGTCCGTCCGGCAGCCGTGAAGGGCCAGTATCTGAGAAGCCTGACCATCGCTTCGACGATGGGCCCCGGCATCAAGCTGAACGTGGCCAGATTCAGCTGACCCGCAGCAAAACGAATAGGCAATGACAGAACAGGCCGCAAGCGCGGCCTGTTTCTCTTCAGAAAAGACGCGGCAGAAGAAGCGGCAGGAAGGGAAGAGATGATCTACAGGGAAAAAGTCGTGACCCGGATCGATGATTTCGACGGCAGCGGAAAGATGCGCCCGACGGCGGTGCTGAAGCTGCTGGAGAATACGGCGAGCCATCACATCGCGCTGGTGGCGGGCGACGTGCTGGAGTCGAGCATGCAGGGCATCACCTGGATGATGACCGAATGGCGCGTGGAGATCCTGCGGACGCCGGATCACAGGGATAAGCTGCAGGCAGAGACCTGGGCGACCGGAAATCCGCCGGAGATCCGGAACAGAAGAGAGATCCGGCTCCTGACAGAAGACGGGGAAGTGCTGGTGAACGCGGAGATGGTCAGCGCGCTGTTCGATCTGAAAGCGCAGCGGGTCATCCGCATCGACGAAGAAGTGCTGGCGCCCTATCAGCCCGAAGACCGCTATCTCTTCGAGACCGAGCCGCCGCGGTTCCAGATGCCGGAGCACTGCACGCTGGAGAAGCAGCTGACGGTCCGGCGCTCGGACGTGGACTTCAACGGACACGCGCACAATACCGTCTTTCTGGATTACGCGCTCGAGCCGCTGCCGCTGGACGCGTTTGCAAAGCGTCCCGTGAAAGCGTTCCGCGTCGCGCTGCGCAGGCAGCTGCGGTACGGACAGACGCTGACGGCGCGCGGCGCCCGGACGGAGGACGGCTACACGGTCGGCCTCGTGAACGAAGAAGGCGTGCTGTGCGGCGGGGCGGACATCCGCCTGTAAAAAAAGTCTGTGCGGCGTTCCCTTCGGCAGGGTGCTGCACAGACTTCTTTCTCCGCCGGAAGAAGAATGACAAAAACTTCTGCCGGTGATCTTTTTCGATCGGAGCGACAAGAATCGAACTTGCGGCCTCCTGAACCCCATTCAGGCGCTCTACCAAACTGAGCCACGCCCCGATTGCGTTTTTCAACGCGAAGAACAGTATAGCAAAAACAGCGTTGTTTGTAAAGTGCCCTGTGCGGAAGATTTTCGGGCCGGAGAATCGGCTGAGACAAGGCTGCAGCAATCTGCCGCGGAGGCGGTGACCGGAATGAAAAACTACAAATTCGAGATCAGTTATGACGGCACGCGGTATTACGGCTGGGAGAAGCAGCCGAACGTCGACACGGTCCAGGGAAAACTCGAGGCCGTGCTGACACGCATGTGCGGTGCTCCGGCCGAGGTCCTCGGCGCCGGGCGGACCGACGCGGGCGTCCACGCGCGG
>JAGDBR010000141.1 GCA_017958935.1 Lachnospiraceae bacterium
ATCAACCTGTTCGCGGCCCGGAAAGGCCTGCCCACGCACCGCTACCTCGGCGCCGGACGGAACTGGCACAAGGTCTACGCCAGCGCCCACGGCTGCTGCCTGACGATCGAAGAGATGCTGAAGGAAGTCGAGGAAGAGAAGGCGCTCGGCTACGATTTCTACAAAATGAAGATCGCGAGCGAATTCGGCACGAAGCTCGACTGGGACGTGGAGCGCATCCGCCTGATGCGGGACGCGGTCGGCCCGGACGCGAAGATCGCGATCGACGCGAACCAGCTCTGGAGCGCGGACGAAGCGATGCGCTTCATCGACCGCGTCGAAAAGTATGATATCTACTGGTACGAGGAGCCCGTGCACTCGCATGACCTCGTCGAACTCGAAAAGCTCTGCAAAATGTCGCCGGTGCGCGTCTCGATGGGCGAGTCGCTCCGGAACAGCTGCTTCTTCAAGGCCTACGCGGATGCCGGCGTCGGCGTCCTGCAGGCGAATGCGCCGCTGTGGGGCTACTGGGACTGGATCAAGGTCTACGACATGTGCAAGCGCTACGGGATCGAGTTCTCGGGCGGCGTCGGCGGCTCCGACTGGTTCCCGGCGCTGGAGGACGAGAACGTCTACGCGGAGTACTTAAGGCCGAACGGAAAACCGGTCTACGACCTGCTGGAGCGCAGGCAGGAAGAGCGGGACGGAAGATTCTGGCTCTCGGATCTGCCGGGCTCGACGTGCGTACCCGACTGGGATCTGATCAAGAAAAAGAAACTGCTGGAGCGGATCGAAGTGCTGTATCCGTGACGAAAACAGCAAGACCCATGAAAGACCCCTTCGCCATGACCGGACGGTCATGGGCGGAGGGGTCTTCTGCTGTGCTGTAAATGCGTGGCGCCGAAGAACCCCGTTTAAGCCCCGGCATCGACGCGTGTCCCGGTTGCCCAGCCCTGGTATTCGTTTGCGAAATCCTCGCACGCCTTGACCATTTGGACCGTGACGTTCTTACCGTCTTCCGTGAAGCCGAAGATCATGTCGAGCGTGCCGAGGTAGTCGTCGATGAACTGGACCTTCATGCGGAACTGATGCGGGACAGGCCAGCCGCCGGAGACTGCCGCGACATAGCGGTGTCCCGGTGACGGAACGCTTCCCGTGCCGTCCGACCAGCCGGTCTCGGGGAAATAGGTAAAGACGTTCTTTTGAAGACCTGCCGGCAGGACCTTGTCGCCCTGCGCGTTTGTGTAATACAGGCAGGCCTCGTCCTTTTTCTCAAAACGGAGGCAGATGCGCCGGATCCCCATCGGGTTGTCTGACATCAGGTACGTCCTCCCGTCTACGAGCGGGACCATTCCGGAAGCAGCGCTGCCTTTTTCAAACGGCATCTTCGCGTCTTTCACATAATCGTAGAGCAGGACGCGGGCCTCCGGATCCTCCGGCAGAGGATGATCATGCATGGCGTCCAGTATATTCCTTTTGAATGCGTCGAAGATGATGTGCTTTGCCTGATCCTTTCCCTGGTTGTTCCCGAAAGTCAGGAAGATCAGATCCTGGTGCGGGAAGCAGACCGCGAACTGGCAGCCCATGCCGTTGAAGTAAAAACTGTCGTCAAAGCCGGTCCAGAAATAGTAGCCGTAGCCTTGCGCATTCCATTCGCCGAGCCCCTGCGGACTCGTCTCGATCAGTCTGGAGGTCGCTTCCCTGACGTACGCACCGTCCAGAAGCTGTTCACCCTCCCAGGATCCGCCGTTCAAGGTAAAACGCGCGATCCGAAGCAGGTCTTCCGCCGTGCTCAGAAAGCCGGAGTCGCTCCAGCTGTGTCCGCCCGGACATTTTAAACTCCTGATCGAGCGCGACACGCCGATCCTGTCGAACAGCTTTTCGCGCAGGTACTGAAGAAGCGGCTTTCCGGTCAGACGCTCAATGAGCGCGCCGATAACGAACGTGCCGGTGCTGTCGTATTCAAAGCAGCCTCCCGGTGCCCTAAACGCCGTCGGGTTGGAAAAATAGAAGGCCACGCGGTCTTCACAGCGCGCGGAGAACCAGTCCTGCGCACTTTTTGAAGTCGACATCATCAGCATGTTCCGGACGGTCTGGCGGCCGAAAGCCTTGTCAGGCTGCATTTCCAGTTCTTTCGCAAAGAATTTGTCCATGGGATCGTCGAGGCTGAGAAGACCGTCCTGAACGGCAAAGCCTGCGGCCAAAGTCACAAAACTCTTCGAAACGGAATAGAGGCGGTGGACGAACCTTTTTTCGAACGGCGCCCAGTAGTTTTCAAAAAAGAGGTCGTTGCCTTTAAGCATCAGGACCGCGTCCGTCGTCAGCGCGCCTGCGTCCAACTCCTTTAAAAAGGACAGTATGCCGCGGGTCGAAACGCCCACGCTCTCGGGCGTCACTGTTCTGAATTCCATTCTGTCATTCTCCTTTCTGTGCCGGTCCGGGATGCAGAAGACCCGGATGCCCTTCTTGTTTCATTATAAACGGACAGACTGCCGTTTTCACCTCTTTTCTCAAAAAAAACCCACGAATGCCGATTTCTGTGATATGATAATATCGGTCTGTTATAAGACCTCAGAACGGGCGCGCTCATGTACTGCCGGGCTCAAGCCCCGTATCAAGACAGCAGAGGAGAATGGAATGAATATTGCGGTCAGCGTTCTGGAAATGGTGCTCCCGGTGCTCGTGGTGATCGGCATCGGCGCGCTGTTGCGGACGACGAAGCTCGTATCGGCGGACGGCATGAGCGGCGTGAAGATGCTCGTGACCGACGTGATGCTGCCGGTCGTGCTGTTCAACGCGCTCGCGACGGCGCATTACTCGGTGAACATCATCATCGTGTTCGCGGTGATCATCGCCGCCAATGCCATCGCCCTGTCGCTCGGCTTCTTCACGAGCCGGTTCATGGGCGAGCAGAAGACCTTCTCGCCGTTTTTGATGGCCTGCGGAGAAGTCGGCATGCTGGGGTACGCCCTGTATTCGCTGCTGGCAGGCTCGGAAAACCTCTATTATCTTGCGTCGATCGATCTCGGGAATATTTTCTTCACGTTTACGATCTACCTCGCGCTCTTGCTGACGCGTTCGGGGGGCAAGGCGACACCGAAGAAAATGCTCGAAACGGTCCTGCACTCGAAGTGCTTCATCGGCGCGCTCCTCGGCACGATCGTCGGCGCGACGGGCCTCGGGAACCTGTTCTTCCCGACCGCGGCCGGCGGCGTCTTCACGAAGATCATCGAACTGATCACGTCCCCGACGAACGCCTTGATCCTGCTCGTCGTGGGCTACGACTTCAACCCGAAGAAGGAGATCCTGAAGCCGGTCCTGAAGAGCATGGCGTTCCGTTTCGTGATCATGGGCTCGATGCTCGCGCTGAGCTACCTCGCGCTGTCCGCGCTGATCCCGTTCGACCGGAACCAGCAGATCGCGCTGCTGCTGTATTTCTTCCTGCCGGCGCCGCTGTTCATCCCGATCTACACGAAGACGAAAGAAGACAGCACCTTCCTGTCGACGAGCCTGTCGATGTATATGGCGGTCACGATCGCCGCGTTCATCGTCATGGCGGTCATATTCACGGCAGGAGCGGCATAAATACCGACGGCCGCGCCCGGACACCCGGCCGGCATATGATCCCGGCCGGAGCATCCGCGCAAAAAGCAGACACCCGGCCGGCCATCCTACCCATACATAAAGGAGTTCTGACACATGAGCAGATTTGACGAACAATACCTCGACCTTTGCGACCGGATCCTGACACAGGGCGAAAAAGTCACGACGGACCCGGCGGCGCTGTTAAGGAAGCGTGCGGAATCGTCCGGCGTCAACATGCCGACGCACGTCGCGCAGACCGTGAAGCCGACGACGACCTTTTCCCTGCCGCATCAGGTGCTGCAGTTCGACCTGCAGGAGGAATTTCCGATCCTGACGACGAAATTCGTCGCGTTCAAGACGGCCGTCCTCGAGATGCTCTGGATCTACCAGGCGCAGTCGAACGACGTCCGCTGGCTCCACGAGCGCGGCATCAAGATCTGGGACGAGTGGGAGATCGATGAGAACGGCGACTACATGGGGAAGCATTTCGGCCCCGAGTTCGCGCATACGATCGGTACGGCCTACGGCTGGATCGTGAACCGCTACAAGCTCACGCAGAGCCTCATCGAGACGCTGAAGACCGATCCGGCGAACCGCCGGATGATCATGTCGCTGTGGCAGAACGAATGGCTGCCGACCGCCGCGCTGCCGAGCTGCGTCTGGAATTCGCAGTGGAACGTGACCGGGGACCGGCTGAACATGATGGTGACGGTGCGTTCGAACGACGTGCCCTTAGGCATGCCGTTCAACGTCGCGCAGTACGCGGTGCTCTGCCACCTGATCGCGCAGTGCACCGGCCTGAAGGCGGGACAGTTCACGTATGTGATCAACAATGCGCACATCTACGAGAACCAGGTCGACGGCATCCGGGAGCAGCTTCGCCGGCGGGACGAGAAACTCGCGGCGGACGGGAAGCTCTTCGACGCGCCGGAACTCTGGATCAATCCGGAGATCACGGATTTCTTCGCGTTCGACAATTCGAAGGCGCTGAAGGACATTAAACTGGAAGGATATGAGCATCAGGGCAGGATCTCGATGCCGGTGACGGAATGAGCTTATCACTGATCGCCGCGGTCGGAAAGAACCGCGAGCTGGGGAAGGACGGCGGTCTGTATTTCCGCATCCCCGGCGACCTGAAATTCTTCAAAAAGACGACGCTGGGACACCCGGTCTTCATGGGCCTGACCACGTGGTACAGCCTGCCGAAGAAGCTGCCGGGGCGGAAGCACTATGTGGCGGTCTTCGCGCACGAAGACGGCCTCGATCCCGACATCGAGCAGGTGGAGGACATCTTCGCGTTCGCCCGGGAATGGCAGGACAAGGAGGAAGAACTCTTCGTGATCGGCGGCGCCTCGATCTACGCGCAGCTGCTGCCGTACTGCGACAAACTGTACCTGACGGAAGTCGAGGGCGGAGACAAGGACGCGGACGTTTATTTCCCGCGCTTCAACAAGCGGAAATACAGCCGGAAGACGCTCGGCAAGGGCGAGGACGGCGGCATCCGGTACAAGTGGGTGCTTTACACGAAAAAAGAGCAGGAATAAGGTGCTTTTGCACGCGCACGGACAAGACATACGGAGGACGGACATGGATGCGTATCTGTTAAAGGGACTGGCCCATATCGGCATTTACACGGAGGACTCGGAGAAAGCCGCGGCTTTTTACGTCGAGAACCTGGATTTCCGCTACTGGTGGCGTGCGGACAACGGTCCGCGGCACATCGTCTTCGTCGAGCAGGGCGGACTCATTCTGGAGTTCATCGGCGGTCGTGAAGACAATATCGGCGGCGGCCAGGTCGATCACGTCTGCCTGGAAGTGCAGGGGATCGAAGCGCTGGTCGAAAAGCTGAAGGCGAAGGGCGTCGTATTCGAGAAAGAGGAACCGGTCGGCGTGATGCCGTCGATGTTCCCGAAGCCCTGCAAAAACGCGTTCTTCAAGGGACCTGCCGGCGAGCGGGTCGAACTGTTTGACTTTACTTAATGACGAGACAGGAGGGAAACGGTTATGCCACCCGGAGGAGGATTGGGACGGTCGTTCGGACCGCGCGGTTTTTTGACAGATGAAGAAAAGGCGAACATGCCGAAGGTCACGAAGGAGCTGCTGGCGCGGATCCTGGGCTACCTGAAGCCCTACTGGCTGCAGTTCATCCTCGTGTTCGTCACGATCCTGATCTCGGCGGTCATCGGCCTGCTGCCGTCGATCATCACCGGTAAGATCGTCGACGAAGCGCTGGTCGGGCGGAATCTGACACTGCTGATCAAACTGCTGCTCGCGGCCTTCGCCGCGCTGACGGCAAGCCAGGTCATCGGCGTGCTCGAGAACTACATCAACGCCTGGATCTCGAGCCGGATCGTGTTCGACATGAAGAACCAGATGTACCGACATCTGCAGTACATGCCGCACTCGTTCTTCACGACCGAGAAGCAGGGCGACATCATCACGCGCATGAACACCGACATCTCGGGCGTGAGCTCGGTGATCTCGGGCACGCTGTCGAGCATCGTTTCGAACATCGCGACGGTCGTCACGACGCTGGTCGCCCTGTTCTCGATGAGCTGGCAGCTGGCCCTCGTCGGCATGGCGGTCATCCCGCTCCTGGTGCTGCCGACGCGTTCCGTCGGCAAGACGCGCTATACGCTCGCGACGGAGCGCCAGGAAAAGACCGACGAGATGAACCAGGTCATCAACGAGACGCTTTCGGTCTCCGGCGCGATGCTCGTGAAGATCTTCACGCGCGAAGAGACGGAATACAAGGAATTCGTCAAGGTCAACGAGGAAATGACGCAGCTCTCGCTCCGCGAGCAGCGCAGCGGCAGCTGGTTCCGCGTCGTCATGGGCATGTTCACCCAGCTCGGGCCCCTGCTCATCTATTTCTTCGGCGGCCTGTTCATCATCCGGGAATGGGATCCGACGCTGACAGTCGGTACGATCACGGCCACTGTGGCGCTGATCAACCGCCTCTACAGGCCCGTGGAGTCTCTTCTGAACGTGTCAGTGGATCTGACGCGTTCCATGGCGCTGTTTACCAGAATATTCTCTTATCTCGACATGGAGCCGGAGATAAAGAACAAGGAGAATACCATCAGACCTACGTTTACTTCCGGAGCGGAGATCAGATACGACCACGTCAGTTTCAGATACACGGAAGATATTCCTCTTATCGAAGATCTCTCGTTCCGGGTGCCTTCGGGGAAAATGTATGCGATCGTCGGGCCGTCCGGTTCCGGGAAATCCACCGTCGTCAACCTCCTCCCGAGGCTCTACGATGTTAAGGAAGGGTCGGTGAGGATCAACGGGATCGATGTAAGAGACATGGATCTTACGTATCTCAGATCCAATATCGGAGTGGTTACTCAGGAAGCGTACATGTTCAACGGAACGGTCAGGGACAATCTGCTGTTTGCTAAGGCCGACGCGACCGAGGAAGAACTCGAGGAAGCCTGCAGGATAGCAAATATCCATGACTTTATCGCATCTCAGCCTGACGGCTACGACACACAGGTGGGTAACCGAGGGCTTAAGCTGTTGGGAGGAGAAAAGCAGAGGTTGTCCATCGCCCGCGTTATACTCAAAAATCCGAAGATACTCATTCTTGACGAAGCAACTTCTTCTCTGGATTCCATTTCAGAGAGTTCCATACAGAATGCGCTTGATGTGCTGATGAAGGGGAGGACTTCCATAGTCATAGCCCACAGACTGTCTACCATCCTGCAGGCGGACAGGATACTCGTCATATCCGACGGAAGGATAGTGGAGGAGGGCGGCCACGAGGAACTGATAGAAAAGAACGGAGTTTACAGGCAGCTGTATGAGACGCAGTTCAGAAAAGTAATAGATATGGAAACGAACCGCCAGGACTGATACCTTATGAGGCAAGAGATTATACTAAAAGTTAACAAAGGCGAATAATATACAAAAAGACATAAAATGGTGTTGCAATTTCCCAAAAAGATGGTAATATATCAGTGTTGAATGAATGTTAGTTCGGAAGAGTGGGGCGACCCGCTCTTTCGTTTGTATAACAGAAAAAAGGAATTTCATATGGCAGAAAAAAAGAACATCGCCGAAAGAGTGATGGAGATCGCGGTGCCTGTTGCACAGGAACTTGGGCTGTCTGTCTGGGATGTGTTTTACGGAAAAGAAGGACAGAACATGATAATGAGGATCACTATCGACAAGCCGGAAGGCATAGGGATCCAGGAC
>JAGDBR010000012.1 GCA_017958935.1 Lachnospiraceae bacterium
GGAGATGTAGACGGCGCCCGGGAAGACCATGTGCTCGTGGTTCCCGTCATTGTAGAAGGCTTCGGCGAGCGCTTCCAGCTCGTCCGCGCGCATCTTTCCTTCATGCGCCGGCAGCGTCAGGACCTTGTGGCCCGTGTGCTCGACGGCTCCGGCTTCATGCACCGCGATGTGCCCGCTCTCGGCCGCGACGACGCCCTCGTAAGGCTTGAGCACCGAAGAGAGGACGACCGCGTTCGTCTGCGTGCCGCCGGAGAGGAAGACGACGCTGCCGTTTTCAAGTTCGCAGGCGTCCAGGATCTTCCGGGCGGCGCGCTTCGTGAATTCGTCTTCGCCGTAGCCCGTCGCCGGGATGCGGTTCGTGTCCATGAGCGCCTGAAGGACGCGCGGATGCGCGCCGGTATTGTAATCGCTTTCAAATGAGATCATAGGCTGTCCTTTCGTGCCGGGCGTGCGCCGAAGGCCCGTTGTCCCGTCCTGCCCGGCTTCCGTCTCCGATTATACACCGAAATCCGTCCGCTGCCAATGGGCAGCCGAAAATCGTCTTCCGGCGGCCGCAAAACGGCGCCGCACACGTGTTCCGCGCGCCTTCGCATTGAAAAACCGCCCGCCCTGTGCTACAGTTATTCTGAATGGACTACAATACTTCCCGTTGAAAGGAGTCAGGACATGATCAAAGGTTATGAGCGGCAGGAAGGGCTTCTGTTCTACATGTCGGGCGATGCCGGCCTGACGGCCGAGTTCGCGAAGGGGCAGGCGGCCCCGAACTTCGCCTTCAAGGCCGAACCGGTCCCGGAGGGCGGCGCGGACGGCGGCTACGTGCGCTGCGACGATTTCGAGGCGTATTCGTATCTGGCGCCCGGGAACATGTACGCGTCGCGCGGCACGCTGTCGTTTTTCTGGCGGAGCCGGTATCCGGTCGGTCCGACCGAATTCCCGCTGTTCCGCGCAGGCTACGTGGATCATACGAGCTGGGATGCCTGCTTCCTGCGCATCGATTATAACGGGCACGGACTCGACGCGTTCGTGACCGATCTGAACCTGTCCCGCGCCCGGGTCTCCGTGACACTGGATCCGTTCCCGGCGCCGGACGAATGGATGCACGTCGCGTTCTCCTGGGACGAGAACTTCGGCGTGAAGCTGTACGTGAACGGCGAGAAGAAGGCCGAGCTGTTCCGCCCGGGCATGTACGCGGCGGGGCTCGACCAGTTCGGGCCGCACGCCCGCGCGGTCTCGCACTGGAACGTATCCAGCATGTACAACTTCATCCGCGGCGGCGACATCGACGAGATCGCGGTCTTCGACCGCATGCTTTCGGACGGGAACGTGTCGGCCCTGGCAAGACTGCAGATGCCGGGCGCCGTCCCCGCGCTGAACGTGACGCTGAACGACCCGCTGTACCGGAACCAGTGGTTCCTGCGCTGCGGCTTCAACCGCGACGACCGTCCGCGCGCGATGAAAGAGCGCATGGTCGTCCGCAAGGTCGGGATCGCCGACGCTTACGATCTGAAGCGCTGGTACTGGAAGGCCTGCGACGGCATCCGCGAGACGACCTGGCCGGGCACCTTCAACCGCTCGCGCCTGACAGGCCGGAACGACTATTACCAGCTGCCCGACTGGGACTGCTATTCGGGCTCCGGAAAAACGGTCACGTTCACGATCCCGGAGCATGAGAAGTTCAATCACATCGAGATCGCGGGCAGCGCCTACGGACAGGCAGTACGCGTGGAGGTCGGGCAGGAGGGTGCGCTGCTGTTCAACCGGCCGCAGCACCAGGAACGGACGTTCCATGACACAGAGGATATGGAAGGCGGCGCCGTCCGCTTCACGAACACGGAGATCGAGGAGCCGATCGGCGACTTTTCGGTCTTTTACGTGCACGAAGGAAGCGCGCCGGCGGATGCCGTGAAGAAGCCTTACCGCCTGATCGCCGGGCACCGCGAGAACGCGCCGGCGGAGCGGGAGCTCTACGAATACATCACCGGCCGCTATGCGCCGTACGAGCGGAACGTTTATACCGGCGTCCCGGCGGACGGCGGGCTGAACGGAACGTTCCGGCTGCTGTCGGAGGACCCGTTCTGCGGCTATCCGCAGTACAATGTGATCCTGCCGTACGAAGAGGACGGAACGCTCGGGCTCGACGGCATCGAGATCACGTTCCCGAAGGGGCTTTCGGGCCGGCTGTCGGTGCAGGTCCGCGACCCGCTCGTCTATTACCGGAACCTGCTCCATTACACGCTCGAACTGGAGGGGCTGACCGGCTCGACGGTCTTCTTCGACACGCGCGACCGGATCCTGCCTGAAGGGAAATGCCTGTACCTCGTCATCTGCGCGGAGGAAAGGATCCCGCTCGGGAAGTTTTCCGTCAGCGCAGTCTATAAGCGTGCGGAAAAATGCGTCAAAGAACACTGCGAGGACCGCTTCCTCGAAGTGCGGGACGTCTACGGGCACATCACGGAGGAGAGCCCGCGCACGACGAAGCTCCGGCTACGGAAGCGTTATGACGACGACCTGAACGATCTTTTGCGCGTCAAGCCGGACCATGAGCTCGGCCTGCTGTACAAATACGCCGCGATGTCGCGGTATTTCACGATCAACGAACAGACCGGAGAGATGGTCTTCGTCGGATCGAACAACCGGAAGAACGGCGGAGAGGACGACACGACGCCGAAGGAGGCGCCGGTCTTCGCGCCGCCCGTTATGCTGCCGGAAGCGCCGGAGGGCACGCCTTCATGGGCGTTCGAGCAGATCGAATTCCTGAAGCGCTACAAGCGCCTGATCAATTTCTACGTCGACAAGCGGCAGATCGGGAATGGCGAGTTCGGCGGCGGACTTTCCGACGACGGCGATTTCACGGCTTCCTGGGTGCCGCTGATCCAGATGGACAGCGACGCGAAGAAGATGCTGAAGTCCCTGGTCGCCTGCACGGACGCGTTCTATGAGCAGGGGATGTTCACGAACGGACTCTGCACGATCCAGGCGGACGAATTGCATTCGTCGGAAGAAGGCCTGATCAGCGTCGGGCAGGTCCTGTCGGCCGCGCCCTGGAATCCCCAGTATCTGGAGCATGTGATGGAGACGGCGCGGGCGATCCCGTGGCTTTCCGGCGTGAACAAGGCCGGCCACCGGCACATCCGCTCGAGCTATTACTCCGGCACGAAGATGGCGCAGGAAATGCCCTGGGGCATGACGCGCCCGAACTCGTTCATCGCGATCAGCCCGGTCTGGCTGCTGACGCGCTATAACGGCAGCCCGCTCGCGAAGAAGTGGATGCTGGAACTCGCGGACGGCATGATGGCGCATTATCATGACGGGAAGCTGCACGGGACGGTCTGCTACGAGACCGACGAGGAGCTGGACCTGCCGGGCGGCAGCCACGGCAATGCGATCCATACACTGCTGTACGCGGCTTACCGGCAGACCGGGAACGAAGGATACCTGAAGGCGATCGGCGACTTCGGTTTCACGCCGGCACGCGTTTCGGGCGTGCTCGACAAGGAGACCGTCGCCCGCAAGTACCGGAACAACAACCTCGTCGAAGCGGTGCGCGAGTACTACAATACGCTCGGTTCGCCGTGGATCGACCGCGTCTATTTCGAAGTCTACGACATCCAGTACGACCGCCTCGGCGGCGCAGGACACATGCGCTTCCGCGCGGCTTACCCGCGGAATGGCTTCTCCTGGACCTTCGATCACGAGGGCGACGATGAGAAATTGGCCATCCTGACGCCCTGGCAGGCCGAGGACCGCCTGAAGCTGCTCGTCTGGAACGACGCGGATGCGCCGGTCCGGGCGGCCCTGACAGGCGCAGAGATCCTGCCCGGCACCTGGAAGATCACGTCCGGCATCGACACGGACGGGGACGACCTGGCCGACAGCGGCGTGACCGAAGAGACCGTTCACTGGGAACCGTACGCGGACGTCCGCGTGTGCTTCGCGCCGAAAGCGGTGACGGTCGTGGAGCTTTCCCTCACCGAAGCAAGCGGCGATCATCCGCGCGACCGGTACGACCTGGGCATCAGCGAACAGGACGTGAAGGAATACGCGCACGGCTTCAAGGTGACGGTGCACTCGCTCGGC
Organism: Lachnospiraceae bacterium; assembly: GCA_017958935.1. Next base: position 4,078 of record JAGDBR010000012.1, read on the forward strand.
GCACTCGACACGCCGGAAGCGAAGATCGTGCTGAAGAGCCCCGAAGGCAGGATCCTCGACGAAGCCGTGATCCCGCCGCTGGAAGCGCCGGCGGATCTGCATCCGCGCACCTGGGAGGTCTCGCTCCATCTGTGGAACGTGAAGAACCGCAAGGGCTGCACGATCGAGATCGATCCGGAGAACGCGCTGCACGAAACGACGCGGAAGAACAATACCGTGACGCTGTAACGGATGCGCGAATAAGCACGTCATGCCGCAGACAGTCGGATAAAACGAAAGAGCCGGTCGGCTGACCGGCTCTTTTTCATGCGCTTTTTAATCGGGGCATACGTTGTTTTGCATCTGAACAGTGTTTTCACGGAAGGACCGTGAGTTCCCCCGTGACCTCGGCATCGCCGGTCCAGACGTGCAGGACGGTCGTCTCGCCAAGATACGTGTAATATACGCGGTAACGAAGCCGCGCTTTTGCGGTGAGGGTCTCCGGCACGTTATCGTCATTGTTTCCTGCAAAATGGAAAGCGGAACTGACCCAGCAGCCGCCGGGTGCATCGGCTTTCTTTTCCAGGCCGTCTCCCCAGTTTCCGTCCTTGCTGCCGCAGAAGGTCACTGAGGTGAGCGACCGGCCGGTCAGGATACTCGTCCTGGAGATCTCGAGCGGACTTCCGGTGATGCTGCCGCCGGGAACAGCGTTGCTGTAAGACCAGTACGGGTCGACACGGAGGTCGACGTAATAGACCTGCGGAAGAAGACGGACGTCTTCGCTCGAAAGCTCGGCCGCGAAGGCATCCGGATAAGCACGGAGCGCGCTTCCCGGCGCATTGAAGCCGCATACGCTGCGAAGGTATTCTTCAAAGGCTTCATGATATGAATTGATGCAGGCATAGACTACGGTATCGTTTCCGTTTCGCAGTTCGTTGGCGTGATGCAAAGAGACCGAGACCGTTTCATAGCCGGACTCCGTCAGTGTCGTTTCAGCCTGCAGACGGATCGCAGCGTCTATGCCGGTTTTCGTTTCTTGTGCCGCCCTTACGGTCCTGCCGCTGCCGGAACAGACCGTGAAGCACAGGAAAACGGGCAGCAGCACAGCGACAGGAAACAGTCGGTATTTCGGTTTTCTCATTTCCGTATCCTCCAGGAAAAGGGATCAGTTTTCTTCTTGGATCGAGCGGGAAAGCAATGCGACGTATTCGGTCAACAGTTTCTTTCCCTCGCCCGTGATCCGATACAAGGTGCGTCTTCTCTTTTCACCGCTGACGCGGACCGATTCGATGCAGCCGTATGTTTCAAGATTGTTCAGCTGGACGCTTAAGTTCCCGTCCGTGACCTTCAGAATGTCCTTCAGCGCGCGAAAATCCTTCTCCCCGTTAAACAGCGCGGATAAAACAGCGATGCGAAGCGGCGCTTTCAAGGCTTCCGGAAGGGTATCGAAGGTCATACGGCGGCCTCTTCATTCTTTTTTCGGTTCAGAAAGAGCGCCAGGCTTCCGTATGCAATGACCGGATACAGGAAGTAGATCACGGATTTCGCGCCGGTGGCAAACGTGACGAAAGATGAAGAAAGCGTCTCCGGTCTCACACGGTCCATATATAAAACGATCCCGCCCGTCACGATCAGAAACAGGAAAGGAACGATGGTGAAAAAGACGGTGAAGCGCTTTAATGCCCGGCTGCCGGTAAAGATACCGAACAGGTACAGGATGAGGGCAGAACAGAGCGGCAGATAAATACGGACCGATTCCGGAGAAACGGAAAGGACTGCCGTCGTGACCGGTGCCAGTGCGCCGAAAAAGAACAGCACGAAAACCAGGATGTCAATGATCCATTGACCGAAGCGGTTCTCCTCCGCTTTCAGTTTTTTTCTGAATACGATGACCAGGATCAGGACCGGGATCAGATACAGCAGGAATGAAAAGCACTCGATCAGGGAATTATGAAAATCGAAATCATAGACGGCATTAGTAAAGAAGAGCGACTGATAGGCGGCCTTCTTCAGAAAATACAGGATCAGGTTCATGAACAGCGTATAGGCTGCCAGAAGCGCAAAGAACGGAACGAAGCGGCTGTAATCGAACTCGCTGTGTTCCATGACGGAGCGGATATAGGCAAGCTCTTCCGCAGGGCTTTTCTGACGTTTTTCCATAGGACACCTCCGGGGTCAACTGGATTCTAACTTTATATTACAAAGTTAGCAATGCGCTGTCAACCGTTCCGGTGCAGGATCCCTGCAAAAAACCGAAAAAAAACTTTACAAGAAAAAAGCAGAGGAGTAGAATTGACCCATAGTTTTTTTGTTTTTCAACACCGAAAGAGGAGATCTATGATGAACAAGTATGTGGAAAGCGTTATCGCAGGTGTGAAAGAAAAGTACAGCTATGAACCGGAATTCTGCCAGACCGTCGAGGAAGTCCTGTCTTCCTTAAGCCCGGTCATCGACGCCCATCCGGAATATGAGGCGGCGGATCTTCTGAACCGCATGACCGTTCCGGAGCGGATGTTCACGTTCCGCGTCGTCTGGGAAGACGATGAGCACAAATGGCACACGAATACCGGCTACAGATGCCAGATGAACGGCGCGATCGGCCCGTACAAGGGCGGCCTGCGGTTCCGTTCCAACGTATATCCGGGAATGCTGAAATTCCTGGCGTTCGAGCAGACCTTCAAGAACAGCCTGACCGGCCTTCCGATCGGCGGCGGCAAGGGCGGCTCGGACTTTGATCCGGCCGGTAAGTCCGACGCGGAGATCATGCGCTTCTGCCAGTCCTTCATGCAGGCGATGTACCGCTACATCGGACCGGACGTGGACGTTCCGGCCGGCGACATGGGCGTCGGCGCGCGTGAGATCGGCTTCCTGTACGGCGAGTACAGAAGAGTCAAGGGCGTGTTCGAGAACGGCGTGCTGACAGGCAAGGGCCTGAACTACGGCGGTTCCCTGATCCGTCCGGAAGCGACCGGCTACGGCGCGATCTACTATCTGCAGAACGTGCTGAAGGATGCTGGCGAGACGCTCGAAGGCAAGACGATCGTTTCCTCCGGCTACGGCAACGTGACCTGGGGCATCTGCAAGAAAGCGACGGAGCTCGGTGCGAAGGTCGTCACGATCTCCGGTCACCAGGGCTATGTCTACGATCCGGAAGGCGTCTGCACCGGAGAGAAGATCAACTACCTGCTGGAAATGCGCGCAAGCAAGAACGGCAGCATCGAGGATTACGCGAAGAAGTTCGGCTGCGAATTCTTCCCGGGCCAGAAGCCGTGGGGCGTGAAGGGCGACATCTACATGCCGGGCGCGACGCAGAACGAAGTCGACATGGAAGAAGCGAAGAAGATCGTCGCTTCCGGTTCGAAGTACTACATCGAAGTCTCGAACATGCCGACCTATAACGACGCGCTGAAGTACCTCATGGACAGCGGCCTCATCGTCGCGCCGTCGAAGGCGGCCAACGCAGGCGGCGTCGCGGTCAGCGCGCTGGAAATGAGCCAGAACTCCGAACGGCTGAGCTGGACGTCGGCGGAAGTCGACGAGAAGCTGAAGGGCATCATGGAGCACATCTACACGGTCTCCAAGGATGCGGCCGCCCGCTACGGTTTCGGCTACAACCTCGTCGCCGGCGCGAACATCGCACGCTTCGAGAAGGTGGCTTCGGCCATGATGGATCAGGGCGTGTTCTAAGGCCCGCTCCGGACAGAAACAACAGAAAGAAAGCGCGCCGGGTGCTCCCCGGCGCGTTTTTTATGCCCAAGTGTTCCCCGGCGCCTATTTTGCCCGGACATTCCCCGGTGCGCCTTTCCTTTCTTGTTTCCCTTGTGTCCCGCTCAGTCCGGCAGATAGAACCGCAGGACCCAGGAGTCTTTCCGCGGCAGCTTCACGTCAAGCGGATAGGACAGGATCTCGCAGCGGATCCGGCTCGTCTCGTCGAAGCCGATCCCCCGCTTCAGCAGCAGCTTCAGGTATTCCGAGATGTAGTTCTCCTCGCTGGCTTTGCCGTACCAATGTACGCATTTCTTTTCTTCGCGCGGCAGGAAGATTACGTGCTCGTCCCGGACCTCATTGATGATCGGGATACAGAGCAGGGGGTGTGACTCCCCGGAGACCATCGGCGCGACGTTGATGCAGGTCATGGGCAGCTCGGAGCGCAGGGTATAACCCATCCCGATCGCTTCGGCGGTCGCGTCCAGGATGCTGTTCATCGCTTCCTGCGCAGTCACCGCGAGCCGTGTCTCCCGCGCATAGTAATAGCAGGGGACGGTCGTCGTTTCCTGCACGACCAGGTGCTGCGTCGCGTCGACCCGGATCTTCATCGCGTTCAGGGCGACCGTCAGCTCGTGGATGCGGTCCTCGAGCTCGGCGATCGCATCCTCGAAGTTCACCTCGCCGTTAAAGTAGCGGACGGTCTGGTCTGCGGTATGGCCGAGATTCTGGTAGAGCAGGATCCTCTTCAGCTTCAGCGCCGCCATCGCGTCGTAGTGCCGGGAATTCGCGCGCCCGCCGCGGCAGGCCGGGGCAATGAGTCCGGTGCTCTCGACGCGCAGCACTTTCGAGCGGCTCACGCCGAAAGCGTGCGCCAGTTCTTCCGAAGTAAAAGTTTTTTTAAAGTTTTCCGACATTTTTTGAAAAAACCCCTTTACTGTTCATGGGTGGACAGTATTATGATATACCCGCAGGGTAAAAAACGCAAGAAAAACCCTGTTTCAAGATGGTATTCGTGCCGGAACACCGGTATGGATATAGCGGCACACTCCCTAGCTACTTCCCCTGCTCCGGAGTGTGCTTTCTTGTAAGCCGCGGGACAATGGGCAGCTGATGACGGGCACCCGCGGCCGAAAGAAACGGCGCCGGAAAGATCCGGCGCCGTTTTGATTTGCTATGCTGTTTTGTTTACGCCCTTGCCGCGGTCTCAGCCTCGGCGCACATGATCAGGAACGCGCCCATGCCGTGCAGGTCGTTGACCGAGGTCGGCCGGTCGATGTAATACTGATAATCGCTGACGCCCGTGCCGATGCAGACGTGGCCGAGCAGGACGTTGTCGCCGTCGTATTCGAGCGAGCGGATGACGCCCTCATAGCCGCGCCACGCAATGTCGAGATATTCTTCCGGCAGGAAGCCCTTCCGGACGGCCTTGAACAGGGCGGCGGAGAAGAGCGAAGAGCAGGAGTTCTCGAGCCAGTTGTCGGGTTCGCTGCCTTTGTTGACGACCTGATACCAGCGGCCATCTTCGGACTGGAATTTGCAGACGGCTTTCAGCAGGTCCGTCACTTCGCGGATGACTTCCGCGCGCTGCGGGTGGTCCTCCGGGATGTGGTCGAGATCGTCCAGCAGGCCGACCGGGACCCAGCCGACCGAGCGTCCCCAGAACTCGTGCGAGCAGCCGGTCACGGGATCGGACCACGCTTCCCGGCGGGAATCGTCAAAGGCATGGAAGAAGAGCCCGGTCACGGGATCCTTCGTGTGCTTTTCCATCAGCAGCGCCTGCTTGACGCAGAAATCCGTGTATTCGGGGCGTCCGAAGCGCTCGCCGTATTCCGACATGAACGGGCCGCCCATGTAGAGGCCGTCCAGCCACATCTGGTGATAGCGGAAGCTCTTGTGCCACAGGCCGCCGTCGTCGTTGCGCGGGTAGTCGAGGAATGCGCCGATCAGCTGGTTCATTGCCTTCACGTAGCGCGGATCCTGCGTTGCGTCGTACAGCGGATAGAGCAGGATGCCGGGCTGGATATCGTCCATCTGGCCGTGATCCCAGTGGCTCACGTTTCCGTCTCCGTCCACATAGGTGTCGATGTAGCGTTTCACATAATTAAAGTATTTCTGTTCCCCGCAAAGCGCGTACGTTTTCATCATGCCGGAAAGAAATACGCCCTGATGATAATGAAAGCGCGGTGCCGGGGGCAGATCTTTCGCGTCCGGGATCTCGCGCATCTTCGTGTCGCAGATCGCCTTCGCGTAATCCAGGGGCCGTTTGAGTTCCATCTTGGATCCTCCTCAAGGTTTTCTGATTTCATTATAAGGGGCGCTGCAGCGCTTCGTCAAGGCGCTGTTCGAAAAGAAGGAGCCGACAAAGCGTTTGCTTTTTTGAACGATCGGGGTATAATAAAATAAGATCAGGACCGGCGAAGAGCCGGCAGGACAGGGGGAGATTATCATGAGCATTCCGATGGCGATCGTCGACTATATTCCGGTCGTTCTGTTTCTGATCACGGCAGTCATCCTGCAGCGTGATCTGTACAATAAGATGAGCAAGGGCGCGTTCGCCCTGTTCTGCGCGGGCACGATCATGGTGTTCCTGGCCGGCTGCTACAAGGCGACCTGGAAGCTGCTGTACGCCGCGAACATCTGCGATTTCGAGCGGCTGAACGCCGCGTTCTTCCCGATGCAGGCTTCCGGCTTCCTGCTGGCGGCGCTCGGTCTTGCGGCCATGTATTTCTTCCGGAAGAAGCAGGGCGAAACGGCGCTTTCGGCGGCCGTCCCGGCGGTCTTCTCCGGCACGATGATCTTCGTCGCGATGATGTGCCTCGGCATCCTCGGCATCTGCGGGACGCTCGCGCTGATCGCGAAGAAGATGCGCAAGCAGACGGCGATGATCCTCTTCATCGCGGCGTTCGTCGCGATGCTCGGCATGGGCTATCTGTCTTCGAAGGATTTTGCGAATCCGGCCATGAACTGGATCGGAGAGGGCGTCAACATCGTCGCGCAGGGCCTGCTGTTCGCCGGCACTTATCTTTTGCACAAGGCCGGCCTGAAGGAACTGAAACTGAAATAAGGCGACCGTACTGTCTTCCTGCCGGGCGGCAGGAACGGACAGGGAACAGAAAAAACCGCTGCACGCCGTGCAGCGGTTTTTTCTGTCTGCGGTCATTTCCCGCTGAAGAAGTCGCGCTTGTTGAAGCCGGCTGTCATGAAGCGCTTCATCGCCTTGCCCTTCGTCAGCCACTCGAAGACGACGCCGTTCTTCGTGTTGACGAGCATCTTCTTCACAAGGAACTCCGCGATGACGTCCGGATAGTCGCCGAGGATGTTGTAGACCTTCTTCGTCTTTTCCGGCAGTTCGATCTTCGTCGCGTCGTTGTTCGCGTTGACGAGGAAGTCGGTGATCATGATACCCGGGGAAAGCCGGCAGACCTGGATGTTGTCGCCGAGCGTCTCGGCCTCTTTTGCGAGCGCCTGCATGAAATATGTCAGGCCGCGCTTCGCAGTGCCGTAAAGCGTCAGGCCGAGCTGCATCGCGTCGTTCGAGCCGTAGCCGTCGATCGCGAAGATCTGGCCATGGCCCTGTTCGCGCATTCTCGCGTAGGCCGCTTTGCAGCCGAAGATCGCGCCCTTCAGGTCGACGTTCAGCATCAGCTCGATCTCGGAGGGCTTCAGCTCGTAGACCGGCTTGTCCGGCTGGTTGACGCCGGCGTTGCTGATCCAGATGTCGATGTCCCCGCACTGTTTGACCGCATGGTCCAGCAGGCCTTCGACCTGACCGTACTGCGTGACGTCGCAGACGAATGAATGGACCGCGCCGCTGCCGGCGACCTGCGACAGGCTTTCCTCAGCCTTTTTCAGGTTCGCTTCGTTGATGTCGCTGATCACGACGTTATAGCCGTTCATGCGGAACTGCTTCGCCATTTCGTAGCCCAGGCCGCGCGCCGAGCCGGTGATCACTGCTGTTTTCATGTCTGAAAACCTCCCCCTCTGTGATAAATGCATTATACATTTTCAGACACATTTTTTCAAGACCGTGAAAACCGCCCGGCCGAAAAGGACGGGCGGCTGTATGCGGAGGAGGCGGGTGCAGACAAACAGTACGGGTCCGGCTGCGGCCGGCGCTTACAGGTACGGGCGGACCTCCCGGGCAATGACGAGGTATCCCGTGTCGTTCGGATGGCAGCCGTCGAAGCTGTAGGCGCGGTCCATGGATTTCGTCCCGTGCTGAAGAAGCGCGGAGTAGACGTCGACGTACGGATGGCCGTATTTTTCAGCCAGCGCCCTGATCTTTTCGTTCAGCGCGACGATCAGGTCCTCCCGGTCGTGATAGTTGCTGTGGAACTCGAAATGCGGCGTATCGAAGCCGGGATAAACGGACTGGATGACGATGGGGACGCCGGGGCAGCCCTCGTGGATCCGCTTCAGCAGCTCCTCGTAGATCTCGGCGATCTGGTCGACCGTCTTGTCCGTGTTCAGGATGTCGTTCGTGCCGATCAGGAGCACGACCTTCGACGGGCGCGCGTGGAACAGAGAACCTTCGATCCGGTGGATCAGGTCGCTGACCGTATTGCCGGCGATGCCCCGGTTGACCGCGTACACGTCCGGATAATACTTTTTCAGGTCGCAGAAGTCGGTGATCGAGTCGCCGAAGAAGAAGACCGGGTTCCAGGTGAGCGCGGCGTTCTCGCGTTAGAAGGACTGGCGCTTGATCGCGTTGTAGCGTTCGAAGGCGCGGTCCGCCAGAATGTTTCCGTTCAGTGTTTCCAGCGTGCGCATGGGCGTACCTCAGACAAAATGATGCATCCATTATAGGCAAAGATCCGGCGCTTCGCAAGGCTTTCTTCCGCACCCGCGCCTATCAAAATCCGCACAAAAAACAAAATATTGAAACAAACTGCCCCGGAAATCTTCCGAAACCGGCAAAACAGTGCTATAATATTTCCGGTTTCAGCATTAAAAGTATAAACCGGGAGGAAAACGATGAAACATTACGGGGACCATGTGGAAGACCTGAAGATCACTTACGTCGGCGGCGGCTCGCGCGCCTGGGCATGGAAGTTCATGAGCGATCTTGCGACGATGGGCGACGTGTCCGGCTCGGTCGATCTGTACGACATCGACCTGCAGGCGGCGAAGAACAACGCGGTCATCGGCAACAAGTTCAATGATGCCGAGGGCGCGAACACGACGTGGAAATACCGGGCGGTCGAGACGATCGACGAAGCGCTTGAAGGCGCGGACTTCGTGATCATTTCGATCCTGCCGGCGACTTTCGACGAGATGGAGTCGGATGTGCACTGGCCGGAGAAGTACGGCACGTACCAGACCGTCGGCGACACGACGGGCCCCGGCGGCATCGTCCGCGCGATGCGCACGCTCCCGATGTATGAGTACATTGCCGGAAAGATCCGGGAGCACTGCCCGGATGCATGGGTCATTTCGTATACGAACCCGATGGCGCTCTGCGTGAAGCAGCTGTACGACACCTTCCCCGGGATCAAGGCCTACGGCTGCTGCCATGAGGTGTTCAACACGCAGAACTTCCTGGTCGAGGTGGCCGAGGACGCGTTCGGCGTTTCGGGCCTGACCCGCGACGACATCAAGATCAACCCCGTCGGCGTGAACCACTACACCTGGTTCACGGAGGCGCATTATAAGGACCATGACCTGTTCCCGGTCTACAAGGACTTCTGCGAGAAGCATCCGGACGGCTACAGGAGCCGCAGGCAGATCGCCGCGAACAAGAGCTTCGAGACCGATTATTTCGCGTCTGACGAGCTCGTGAAGATGACGCTGTTCCTGCGCTTCGGCTATATCGCGGCAGCGGGCGACAGACACTTGGCCGAGTTCTGCCCGGCCGGCTGGTTCCTGGAGAACGATGACCGCGTGAAGGAGATGCATTTTGCGCGGACGCCGGTGTCCTACCGCAAGAAGGACCTCGAAGACCGTCTTGCGCGGTCGGCGGCGCTCGTTTCCGGACAGGAAGAAGTGAAGATCGGCGAGACCGGCGAAGAAGGCACGCGCCAGATCCGCGCGATCCTGGGCCTGTCGGACCTGGTGACGAACGTGAACCTGCCAAACCGCGGCCAGATCGCGAACCTGCCGTTCGGCGCCGTCGTCGAGACGAACGCGGTGTTCCGCGCGGGGACCGTGACGCCTGTCTTGGCGGGTCCGATCCCGGAGACGATCAGCCCGATGATCGAGCGCGTCTGCCACGAAGAAGAACTGATCTTCGAAGGCATCAAGGAGCGCGACGTGAACAAGATCTTCGCGGCGTTCGTGAACGATCCGCTGATCACCTGCGGCTACGAGGACGCGAAGAAGATGTTCCGCGAAATGTGCGAGAACACGAAGGCGTACCTGAAGATGTACGACCTGGACGCGCTGAAGTAAGAGGTGCCGCAGCACATGGAACTGAATGAAAAAACGAAACTGAAGGATCTTCTGGCGGCCTATCCGTGGCTTCCGGAGGAAGCCGTCAAGATCGACGAACGGCTGAAGATCGTGAATTCCCCGATCGCAAAGCTCTTCATCCGGCGTGCCACTGTCAGTGAGCTGGCGAAGAAAGCCGGTCTTCCGGCCGAGGCGGTCCTCGCGAAGATCGAAGAAGTGATCCGGAGCCGCGAAGAAGCCTGAGCGGAGCAAAAAGACCCCCTGAGTGTACCTCAGGGGGTCTGTTTTTATGCTGTTTACACGTTCTTCCGGATCAGCGCCTTGTAATAATCGACGGCGCCCGGCAGGCTGTCGGTGTTCAGGTACTCGTTCAGCCCGTGCATGCCCTTCATCTGGTCCGGCCCGTAGACGACCGGGGAGAAGCGGATGCAGGCGTCGCAGATCTGCTGGAAATGACGCGCGTCGGTGCCGCCGGTCATGACGTAAGGAATGATCGGGAGACCCGGGAAGACTTCGTGAATGACCTCCTCGACGCGGCGGAAGGCATCGCTGTGCGCGTCCACCGGCGTGCAGGCCGGATATCCGTCCACGACCTCGGCTTCCAGCCCGTGCTTCTTGGCGAGCGCGAAGATCGCCGCGTTGCTTTCGTCGCGGTCCTGGTGCGGAATGTAGCGGAGGTTCAGTGTCAGCGTCGCTTCCTGCGGCAGCACGTTGAAACCGTCGGAGCCGGACTGCATCGTCGGCGCGACGGTCGTACGCAGCAGCGCCGCGGCCTGCGGCGAGATCGACGGCATCAGCTTGACGAGCAGCGGCTTGAACAGCCACAGGTTCCCGAACAGCAGCCGCATCCAGAACGGGCCGTAAGGCGCCATGTTCGAGAACATCTCCTCGGCCTGCCTGTTCATGGCGGAACGCATCGGATTGTGCTTGTCCAGGTCGGATACGAAGCGGGAGAGGCGCACGATCGGCGAATCCTTCGGCGGATAACTCGAGTGGCCGCCGTTCGAGCGGGCAATAAGACGGATGTTTCCCTGGCCTTTCTCGAGCACGCCGACCATCGCGAAGTTGCCCTTCAGGCCGGCCATCGGTTCCGTCACGACCGAGCCGCCCTCGTCATTGACGATGAAGGGCTTCACGCCGCGCCGCTGAAGTTCCGCGACGAGCTTCGGGGCGCCGTCGCCGGCGACCTCTTCATTGTTCGCCGAAGCGAGCCAGACGTCCTGCTCCGGCACGAAGCCGTCCCGCAGCAGCTCTTCGACGGCCTGGAAAAAGGCCATGACCGAACACTTCGTGTCCGCGCTGCCGCGGCCCCAGACCTTTCCGTCCTCGATGTCGCCCGAGAACGGCTCGTGCTCCCACTTGCCCTCGGCCGGGACGACGTCCTGATGGCCCATCAGGACCAGCGGGCGGTCGCTGCTCTTTCCTTTCCAGCAGTACAGCAGGCTGCCGTCGATCTCGATCTTATGCAGGGAGCGGTGCACGAGCGGGAAGATCCGCTCGAGGATCTTATGGAAGCCGAGGAACTTTTCGCGCTGGACTTCTCCCTTGTGCGAGACGGTCTCATAACGAACGACGTCAGCGAGTTTTTCAGCGTATTTCCGCTCGCGTGCGGCGTCTGTCTGCGGCATCCAGGAGGACGTCTTCGCAGGCGTCAGCAGCGTGCGCACGACGGCCGCGAGGACGAGCAGCAACAGGACGCCCAGAAGTCCGAGAATGATGTACGGAACGATCATGCCGTTTCTCCTTCCGCTTCCTTTTTGTTTTTCTTAAAACGCAGGTACGCGAGCCCGATCGCCAGCGCGCCGCTCGGGATCACCATCATGCTCGTCGAACCGATCAGCGACGGCACGAAGACGAAGAGGAGCGTCATGAACGCGACCACGATCAGGGCGACGACGCGGTTCTCCCGGTAGTACTTGCAGGCCATTGCGCCGAAGAGCGCCGGGACGACGGTCTCGAACGCGGGCTGGAGGGCCGGCGACTGCAGCACGGGCTGCAGCGGGATCATCAGGATGACGCCCGCCGCGAGCACGAGGATCGTGACGAGCGAGGAGGTCGCGATCGAGAGCGTGGATAAGATCTCGTTTTCGGGCGTGCCGCTCTTGAC
>JAGDBR010000142.1 GCA_017958935.1 Lachnospiraceae bacterium
CTATGATGCCGGAACGATAAGGCATTTCCAGATACACCGAATTGAAATGCGAGACTGTCAGGCTCGGTTCAATGGGCACCTGAAGACCGTTGCCCAGCAGCGGTTTCCTGAAGAAACTTTCCAGGGCGAACTGCCAGATACGCACTCTGCCGTGCATCGACGTATCGATGCCGCCGGGCAGCGTGAACTTCCCGACAGACGCCATGTAAAATGCGACGGCCGCCAGGATGTTCAGTACGCCGAGCACATAGTCATTCAGGATCTTCGGGATCCATTCGGCTGCGCGGAATCGTTTCGCAAGCAGGGAAAGGAACGTCGTCAGTCCCATCAGGACGAAGACGATCATGGCCGTATCAGACTCCATTTTCTGTGCGGTATAAACGGAAAAACCGAGCATCAGAAGATTCAGCGGCCACAGCCACCGGCAGTACTTCTCGCACACGAAAACGCCGAGCACGTAAGCGATCGCGACATAGATAAAGGTCAGGTTATAGTTCCCGCAGAGAACAGCCATATCGAGCGGTCCACGCGGCCGGCGGGAGACCCAGGTCACATATCCCACCGGTTCATTTAAGTAGACGATCGCCGTGATGTTGTTCAGGATTACGAGCAGGAAATAGTATGCGAATGCGGTCCAGGCGAACTTCTTCACGTCGATCTCGAAGAATAATGAGAACAGCAGAACCGTGCCCGTGCCGCAGATCAGGTAATTGTTCAGCGCCGTCAGCGTCTGTCCTTTGTTCAGCACCGTTGTAACGATGATGAACAGGTTCAGTGCGAGCGATGACAGGAACAGTCCGTCCTTCCAAGGAGCCTTCTTCACCAGCGCATACAGGACGGCGGTCATCCCGAACAGCAGGTAGAACGCTTTGTTCCCGAGTTTCATGATGAACGGCGTATACATGAATTCTTCGGGGATGTTGAAGTAGAAAAGGCATACCAAAAAGAACAGCATGCCTGCGATGCTGCCCAACGCTTTTCTGACTGTCTCCCGGACGTTCTGCATGACGGATTCTTAATGACACCAGCGCCGCCAGGTCATGAAGGCCTGACGGCGGAAGTGTCCGGAGCGGCCTTAACGGCCGTTATCGGATCCCGTTCAGTTGAACGGATTCTCTGCTTTGTAAAGGACGCCCGCCGGCCGGTTGTAGCCGATCTCGCCGTCCGCGACGCCCAGCATCTTGAAGGTCTCGAACAGGGCCTTTCCGTAGTGGCCGAACGCGACCGCACCGTGATGCGGGAAGCCGCCTTCAATCAGGCAGTAGCGGTAGAACCGTCCCATTTCCTTGATGGCGAACACGCCGACGCCGCCGAAGGACTTCGTCGCGACCGGCAGGACCTCGCCTTCCGCGATGTACGCGCGCAGGATGTTGTCCGCGGTCGACTGCAGGCGGTAGAACGTGATCTCGCCCGGGGCGATGTCGCCTTCGAGCGTGCCGTTCGTGACTTCGATCGGCAGCGAACGCGCCATGATCAACTGGTACTTCATCTCATGGAAGCTCAGCTTGCGCGAGCAGGTATTGCCGCAGTGGAAGCCCATGAACGTGTCGGTATGCTTGTAATCGAACTTGCCCTCGATAGACTCTTTGTACATGTCCTTCGGGACGGAGTTGTTGATGTCGAGCAGCGTCACCGCGTCCTGCGAGATCTGCGCGCCGATGAACTCGGACAGGCAGCCGTAGATGTCGACTTCGCAGGATACCGGGATGCCGGCGCCCGTCAGACGGGAGTTGACGTAGCAGGGCACGAAGCCGAACTGCGTCTGGAAGGCCGGCCAGCACTTGCCGGCGATCGCGACGTACTTGCGGTAGCCCTTGTGATCGCGGATCCAATCCTTCAGCGTCAGTTCGTACTGCGCAAGCTTTGCGAGGACCTCCGGCTTCTTGTTGCCGGTGCCGAGCTCCGCCTCCATGTCGGCGACGACTTCCGGGATGCGCGGATCGCCCGCGTGCTTGTTAAAGGCTTCGAACAGGTCGAGCTCGGAGTTCTCTTCGATCTCGATGCCCATGTTGTAGAGCTGCTTGATCGGCGCGTTGCACGCGAGGAAGTTCAGCGGGCGCGGCCCGAAGGAGATGATCTTCAGTTCGGAAACGGCCACGACCGCGCGGGCAATCGGCTCGAACGCGTGGA
>JAGDBR010000143.1 GCA_017958935.1 Lachnospiraceae bacterium
GAGGGCGTGCCGGGCTGCGTCGCGCGCGGCATCGCGCCCGAGACCGCGAACCACATCTTCGACACGATGACGGCGTTCGCGAGCTACGCGTTCAACAGGTCCCACGCGGCAGCCTACGCGGTCGTCGCCTACCAGACGGCCTGGCTGAAATACTATTATCCTCAGGAGTTCATGGCCGCGCTGATGACGTCCGTCATCGAGAATTCGGACAAGGTCGCGGCGTACATCTACACCTGCCGCCAGATGGGCATCTCGATGCTGCCGCCCGACATCAACAAGGGCCGCGGCGAGTTCTCGGTGCAGGACGGCAAGATCCGGTACGGACTGAACGCCGTCAAGGGCATCGGCAAGGCCGTGATGGACGAGATCGTGAAAGAGCGCACGCAGAACGGACCGTTCCGTTCGGTGCAGGATTTCATGGAGCGGCTCTCCGGCAAGGAAGTCAACAAAAAGACGATCGAGAGCTTCATCAAGGCGGGCGCCTTCGACTGCTTCCCGTACACGCGCAAGCAGCAGATGGCGCATTACCCGACGCTGCTGCAGGAGGTCGAGAAACGGCGGAAGGATTCGCTGTCGGGCCAGTTCAGCCTGTTCGACTTCGGCGGCATGGCCGGGGAGCAGCACGAAAGCCTGCGCGGGCTTCCTTACCCGCAGATCGGCGAGTACGACCGCGCCCAGCTGCTGGCCTTCGAAAAGGAAGTGCTCGGCATCTACGTGTCGGGGCATCCGCTGGAAGCGGACGAAGCGCTGCTGAAGAAGAACGTGAACGCCTTGTCCTCCGATTTCGTCGTCGACGAGGAAGAGGGAAGGGCGAAGCTTTCCGACGGCGCGCGCGTGACGATCGGCGGCATGATCTCCGGCAAGACCGTGAAGACCACGAAGAATTCTCAGATGATGGCGTTCGTGAACGTCGAGGACATGGCGGGCGAGGTCGAGGTCATCGTGTTCCCGAAGGATTACGAGCGCTACAGGGGCCTGCTGAACGAGGACGAAAAGATCCTGGTCTCCGGCCGCGTCTCGATCGGGGACGACCCGGTCGGCAAGCTCGTTTCGGAGCGGATCGTGCCGTTCTCGGAGGTCCCGCGGGAACTGTGGCTGCAGTTCGAAGACCGTGCGGACTACGAAAAACGGTTCCCGGCGCTGCAGGAAGCGATCGCGCCCTTCGACGGGCCCGACACGGTCGCGGTCTACCTGAAGGATACGAAGCAGTACAAGAAACTGCCGCCGTCCATGAACACGTCGGCGGAGAACGCGGCGGAGAGCGCACGGCAGATTCTGGGAGAGCAGAACGTGCGGATTGCCGTGAAAGCATTGTCACATGACCCGGGCCGTGTGTCCGGCTTAAAGTAAAGACCCCGAGAGGGAAGACAAGGGAGGTACGAATGGAACCTGAATTAATGGAGAAGTATTCCGTATGGTGCAAGAAAGCGGTGCTGGATCCGGATCTCATCCCCGAGCTGAAGAAGATGGAGGGGAAGGAAGACCTGATCGCCGACGCGTTTTACAGGGACCTGGAGTTCGGCACGGCAGGCCTGCGCGGCGTGATCGGCGCGGGCACGAACCGCATGAACGTCTACACGGTCGGCAGGGCGAGCCAGGGCCTGGCGAACTACGTCAAGGACCATTTCGAAGAAGGCAGCCGGCGCATCGCGGTCTCCTATGATTCGCGCATCAAGTCCACGCTTTTCGCGAAGACCGCCGCGGCCGTCTTCGCCGCGAACGACATTGAAGTCTACATCTATCCGGAGCTGATGCCGGTCCCGTGCCTTTCGTACGCGACGCGCGCGCTGAAGTGCTCCGCGGGCGTCATGATCACGGCCTCCCATAACCCGTCGAAGTACAACGGCTACAAGGTCTACGGCGCCGACGGCTGCCAGATCACGACGGAAGCCGCGGACACGATCCTGTCCGAGATCATGAACCTCGACACGTTCAAGAACGTGAAGTTCGCCGACTACGACAAGATGGTCGCGTCCTCGCTCGTTAAGTACGTGCCGGCCTCGGTCTACACGGATTTCATCGAAGAGGTGAAGAAGCAGTCCGTGCTCGGCCCGAAGGACAAGGTCGACAAGAACGTCGCGCTCGTCTACACGCCGC
>JAGDBR010000144.1 GCA_017958935.1 Lachnospiraceae bacterium
AGAAGATCAAATACGTCGTATTCTGATTCAAATCACGCAAAAACGCCTCCGGCAGTTCCGAAGGCGTTTTTATTGCTGACGTCACATCTTTTCCGGCGCTTCGAAGCCGAGCAGACCGATGCAGGTCTCCAGCATCTTTTCGAGCAGGATCAGGAGCGCGATGTAGGCGTCCCGCTTCTTTTCGTCTTCTTCCTTCAGGATCGGCGTGTCGTGGTAGAACGAGTTGAACGCGTCCGACAGTTCGAAGATAAAGGAGCAGATCTTATGCGGCGCAAGTTCCTCCGCCGCGTCCCGCAGCATGTCGGGGAAGGCGCAGAGCTTCATCAGCAGCGTCTTCAGGTTGCGGTCGCCTTCCGGCAGGTCCGCAAGTTTCTCCGGCGCGAAAGATCCGGCCTGCGCGCGGCGCAGGATCGACTTGATGCGGACAGTGGTATACAGGATGTACGGGCCTGTATTGCCTTCGAAGGACGTGAAGCGCTCAATGTCGAAATTGTAGTCCTTCGTCGCCTGGTTCGACAGGTCGCCGTATTTGATCGCGGCGAGCGCGACCTGCGAGACGGTGCGTTCGTCGATCTCGTCGTAGCGTTCGCGCATCTTTTCGCGGACCGCGTCCTCCACTTCCGAGATCAGCGCTTCCAGCCGCATCACGCCGCCGGAGCGCGTCTTGAAGGGTTTTCCGTCCTTCCCGTTCATCGTTCCGAAGCCGATGAACTGCAGTTTCATGTCGTCCGGCACGAGCCCGGCTTTCCGCGCGACGCGGAAGAACGACGTGTAATGCAGCTCCTGACGCTTGTCCGCGAGATAGATCATCTGCTTCAGGTCCGGATAGTCCTTCATGCGCCAGATGATCGTCGCAAGGTCCGTCGTCGCGTACAGGGACGCGCCGTCCGATTTTCGGATCAGGCACGGCGGGATCTCGCGCTTGTCTTCCGGTTCCGCAACGTCCACGACGAGCGCGCCCTGGGACTCATGCGCGATGCCGCGAGCCACCAGGTCGTCGATCATGGGACCGATGTACGGTTCCGCGTCCGATTCGGCTTTCCACAGCTCGAAATGGACGTTCAGCCGGTCGTAGTTCTTTTTGAGGTCCGCTACCGAGATCCGGATGATGTGCTGCCACAGCGCGTGGCACGCAGGATCGCCCATCTGCAGCTTCCGCGTGTTCTCGAGCGCCGCGGCGCGGAACGCTTCGTCTTCTTTTGCGCGCGCCGAAGCCGCCGGATAGATCTCTTCGAGCTCTCCGATCGTGAACGGCGCTTCTTCGGGATAAGGTCCTTCGAAGGAAGCGTCGAAATAACAGAGTTCCGGCTTCCGTGCCTTCAGCTCTTCGATGATCAGGCCGATCGGCGTGCCCCAGTCGCCCATGTGCGTGTCGCCGACCGTCTCATTGCCCAGATAACGGAGGATCCGCTTCACGGACTCGCCGATGATCGCGGAACGCTGAGGCCCGATGTGCAGCGGGTTCGCGACGTTCGGTCCGCCGTAATCGACAAGGATCCGCTTCGGCGCGTCCGTTTTCGTTCCGAAGCCCTCGGAAAGGGCCATACGGCACGCGAAACGGGCCAGATAAGCCGCCGAAAGCTTCAGGTTGATAAATCCCGGGGCAACGGCCTCGAAGGCCAAAAAAGGCCCGTTTTCGGCTATACACGCCACGACGTCGCCCGCGATCGCGGCGGGTGCCTTCCGGTCCTGCCGGGCGGCCGCCATCGCGCCGTTGCACTGGAACTCGCAGAGATCCGGCCGGTTCGAGACCGTGACGCGCCCGTAAGACCGGTCGTAGCCGGCCTTCTCGAAGGCGTCTCCCATGGCGAGGTTCAGTTGTTCGTTCAATCCAAGATCCATAAAAGCCTCAATCGTTCTTCGTCCAGGTCCGCGGATACAGCAGCATCAGGATCGGAAGCAGCTCCAGGCGCCCCGCGATCATGTTGAAGATCAGCATCACTTTCGAGCCTGTCGAAAAGACCGAATAGTTCGCGGCCGGGCCGACCAGATTGATGCCCGGGCCGATATTGTTCAGCGTGGCCAGAACGGCCGAGAAATTCGTGCCGAAGTCATAGCCGTCCAGCGAGATCACGAGGAACGAGATCACGAAGACCATGACGTAGATCACGAAATAAGCGTTGACCGAACGCAGGACGGACTTTTCGACCGCCTTGCCCTCGAAGCGGACCGCCTTGACGGACTGCGGGTGGATCAGCAGGTGCAGCTCGTTCTTCGCTTCCTTGAACAGGATCACGACACGCGCGACCTTGAAGCCGCCGCCCGTGGAACCGCCGCAGGCACCGATCAGCATCAGCAGGAGCAGGAAGTTCTTCAGGGCCTCCGGCCAGAGGTTGAAGTCCAGTGTGGAAAAACCGGTGGAGGTCACGACGGACGCGACCGTGAAGCCGCTGTGGATCAGATCCGTTCCGGCCTTCCCCGTGCCGCAGTTTTTCGACAGCAGCGTCGCGAACACGATGAGCAGCGCGAGCACGACGATCGTCAGGTAGACGCGCGCCTCTTCGCTCTTCAGCCCGTCCCTGAACTTCTTACGGAAGAACAGGTAGTAGACGTTGAAGTTGACGCCGAACAGAGTCATCCATACCGTGATCGCGACAAGGCTCGCGTTGTTGTACTCCATCATGCCGGCGTTCCGGACGGCGAAACCGCCCGTGCCCGCCGTGCCGAAGCCGATGCAGAACGCGTCGAAGACCGGCATGCCGCAGATGATGTATGTCAGGATCGCGCCGAAGGTCATGCCCGTGTAGATCAGGTACAGCACCTTCGCGGTGTCGGACACCCGCGGGACGAACTTCGAGACCGAATGGCCCGGGGATTCCGCCTTCATCAGCTGCATGTGGTAGCCGCCGTCGACCGGCAGGATCGCCAGCACGAGGACCAGCACGCCCATGCCGCCGAAATAGTGGATGAAGGAGCGCCAGAACAGCAGCGACTTCCCGAGCGGCTCGACGGCCGCCAGGATCGAGGATCCCGTCGTCGTGAAGCCGGAAGCCGTTTCAAACAGCGCGTCCACGAAATCGGGAATGCGGCCGCTCAAGTAGAACGGCAGAGCGCCGACCACCGAGATCATGATCCACGCCAGTGCGGTCGCGACATACCCTTCCTTCACGAAGAACGTATTATTCTTGAGACTTTTCGGAGACATCAGGAAGCCGAGGCCCGCCGCGACGGCGATCGCGATCAGGAAGAATTTCCACATTCCGTCCCCGAAACACAGGGACAGAATGAACGGAACCGCCATGGCCAGCGCTTCGATCTTCAGGACCCATCCGACAAAGTAGGAAATGCTCTTGTAATTCATAATCAGGCCAGGATGTCCTCCAGATCATGGAAACCGGTGTTCGTCGTGATGATGACCACATGGTCGCCGGACAGCAGCTCGTCGGAGCCCTTCGGGCGGATGAACTGTCCCTTCCGGACGATCGCGCCGATCAGCACGTTCGGCTTCAGCTTCAGCTGCGAAAGCGGGATCTCGGTCAGGCTCGAATCGGCCGTGATGATGAATTCGAGCGCTTCCGCCCTGCCGCCGGCAAGTTTGTAGAGCGCTTCGAAATTCGAACCGATCGACGATTCGACCGCACGTGCGTAACGCACGACCTCGTCCGCCACGACGCCCTTCGGCGACACGACGGAGCCGATCTCCAGATCGTTCTCGAGCTCGTCCGTGTTCAGGTGGTTGACCTTCGTGATCACGTGCGCCCGCGAATGCTTCTTCGCGTACAGGCTCGTCATGACGTTCTCTTCGTCGATGCCGGTCATCGTCAGGACCGCGTCCATCTTCGCCAGGCCTTCTTCGAGCAGCATCGTGCGGTCGTTCCCGCTTCCGTTGATGACCGTCACGTCCGGGAAATTGTCCGCCAGGTACAGGGCGCGTCCTTCGTCCTTCTCGATGATCTTCAGATTCAGCGAGCGGGTCTTCTGCACGGCCTCCTGCGCCAGGTAGAACATGATCCTGCCGCCGCCGATCGCCATGACGTTGCGGTCCCGCATGTAATCGAGGCCGCACTCCCGCATGAAGCGGTACAGGTCCTTCTGCGGCGCGAGCACGGAGATCGCGTCTCCTTCCCGCACGGACGTCGAGCCGGTCGGGATGATGACTTCGTCGCCCCGCTCGATCAGCGAGATCAGGACGTTCGACCGGAAATGGCGCGGCAGGTCCTTCAGCTCCAGGCCGCACAGCGGCGAATCGCCGGTGACCGCGACCTTGATGCGTTCGACCCTGCCCTGCGAGAACGGATCCGTCTCGAGCGCCGAGGAGAACTGCAAAAGGCGCATGATCTCCTGCGCGACGAGCTTCTCGGGGTTCAGCACCATGGCCAGGTCGAGCTGACGCTTCAGGTATTCCACCTCCTGCTCGTATTCGGGATTCCGGATGCGCGCGATCGTCTGAACGTCCGCCTCCTTCTTCGCGATCAGGCAGCAGAGCATGTTCAGCTCGTCCTGCGACGTGACCGCGATCAGCAGGTCCGCGTTCTCGATGCCCGCTTCCTTCTGCACCTCGAGCATGCCGCCGTTTCCGGTGACGCCCATGATGTCGAGCTTGGACACGAGATTCCGGACCACGCTCTCCTTCTTGTCGACGACGGTGATGCTGTGCCCTTCCTTATTCAGCTGTTCCGCAAGGTACGAACCGATCTTGCCGCACCCGATGATGATGATGTTCATGTAAACCTCTTAAATCACAAGGCACCCACAAACGCTTTGTGAGTGCCTTGTTCACGATCGGTGATCTTGGATTATTTGCCCATCTGTTTCGCGACTTCGGCAGCAAAGTCTTCGTTGCGCTTCTCAAGGCCTTCACCGGTCTCAAAGCGTAAGAACGAAGTCACCTTGATGTTCGCACCGTTCTCCTTCGCGACCTGCGCGATGTACTGGCTGACGGTCTGCTTTCCGTCCTCGGCCTTGACATAGACCTGGTCCAGCAGGCAGAGCTCCTTGAGCTCCTTGTTGATGCGGCCCTTGATCATGCCCATCTTGACCTGCTCCGGCTTCGCGGCTTCCTTCGGATCGTTCTCGATCTGCGCCTTCAGGATCTCGGTCTCTTTCGCGATGAAATCAGCCGGGACGTCGGCGTTCGAGCAGAAACGCGGACGGAGCGCAGCCGCCTGCATGCAGATGTTGCGGCCCATTTCGGCAACGGCGTCGTTCACGACGTCGGACTCGACCTTGACGAGCACGCCGATCTTGCCGCCGGCGTGGATGTAGGATGCGACCGTGCCTTCTTCGACGTTCATGCGTGCGAAGCGGCGGATGTTCATGTTCTCGCCGATCACGGAGATCATGGAGGAAAGCTTTTCCTTCACGGTCATGCTCGGATCGAGCGCCCACTTCTCTTCGAGGAATTCTTCAACGGTCTGAACGTCGCTCTTGAGGAGCTGGTCCGCGACTTCCGCGACGTACGAGGTGAATTTCTCGTTCTTCGCGACGAAGTCGGTCTCGGCGTTCACTTCGACGATGACGGCCTTCTTCCCGCACTTCGGGCAGACGGCGGTCGCGACGATGCCTTCCGCAGCGATGCGGCCGGCCTTCTTCTCAGCGCCTGCAAGTCCCTTTTCGCGCAGGTAGTCAACAGCCTTGTCCATATCTCCGTCGGTCTCGGTCAGCGCCTTCTTGCAGTCCATCATGCCGGCGCCGGTCATCTCGCGGAGTTCTTTTACCATAGCAGCGGTAATAGCCATTTTCAGATTCCTCCAGTCTTACTCTTCTTCAGCGGTTTCTTCGGTCTCTTCCGTCGTATCCTGCGCGGGCGCCGTATCCTTCACGGTCTCGCCCTGGTGGCCTTCGACGACGGCGTCAGCCATCGCGTCGACGATGAGCTTGACCGCACGGATCGCGTCGTCATTGCCCGGGATCACGTAGTCGAGTTCTTCCGGATCGCAGTTCGTGTCGCACATGCCGATCAGCGTGATGCCCAGCGAATGCGCTTCCTGGATGCAGATGTGCTCCTTCTTCGGATCGATGACGAAGATCGCATCCGGGATCTTGCGCATTTCCTTGATGCCGCCGATGTTCTTCTCGAGCTTTTCCCATTCCTTCTTGATCTGGACGACTTCCTTCTTCGGCAGAACGTCGAAGGTGCCGTCTTCCGCCATCTTCTCGATCGCATGCAGACGCGCGATACGGGTCTGGATGGTCTTGAAGTTCGTCAGCATGCCGCCGAGCCATCTCTGGTTGACGTAGTACATGCCGCACTTTTCGGCAGCTTCGCGGATCGCGTCCTGCGCCTGCTTCTTCGTACCGACGAACAGGATCGTGCCGCCCTGCGCCGCGATGTCCGCGACAGCCTTGTAAGCGGTGTCGACCATGCCGACCGACTTCTGAAGGTCGATGATGTGGATGCCGTTACGCTCGGTGTAGATGTACGGCGCCATCTTCGGATTCCAGCGTCTGGTCTGATGACCGAAATGGACGCCGGCTTCCAGCAACTGCTTCATGGAAATGATAGCCATTTTTCGTTTTCTCCTTTTTCTTTCGGTTTTTTCTTCCGCATGCGTCAACCAGGCCTCAGACAGATGCACCTAAGAGGGCTGTCGGCATGCGTGCTTTTCCATAGCAACTGATAAAATATAGCACATGCTTTCTTGTTTTGCAAGGATTTTTTGCACTGAATTCAGCATTTCCAAGGCATGTGCCCGGGGTTTTACGTCAGGTCTCCGGCGCTCATGCCTGTCCGAAGTGCTTCTCCATGAAACCGACGCATCTCTGCCCGTATTCTTCCGTGTAAACGATCGAAGACTTCGCGTGCGGGACGTCCTTCGTGACCCAGATCTCTTTCTCGGACGCGCAGGCGTTGTAGTTGTCGTAGACCATCGCCGTCGGGACGAACGTGTCGGAATCGCCGTGGATGAACAGGAACGGGACCTTCGCCTTCTTCAGCTGCTTCAGGCTCGAGGCGCCGTAGATCCAGTAATGGTTGAAGATCCGGTTGATGATGTTGTCGAAGAACAGGACAGCCCCGACCATGAAGTGGATCTGCTTCGGCGCCGTGTGCCGGAACTCGGCCATCGCGGACGAAAAGCCGCAGTCGCTGATGATGCCCTTGACCTGCTGCGGCAGATCCTTTTCGCCGGACGCCATCATGACGGTCGCGGCGCCCATCGACACGCCGTGCAGGACGATCTCGACGTCCTCTCCGACCACCTCTTCCAGCTTCCTGCACCAGTCGATCGTGTCGCGCCTGTCATTCCAGCCGAAGCCCAGGAGCTTTCCTTCGGACTTCAGATGCGCGCGGTCGTCCGGAATGTTCACGTTGTAGCCCGCGTTGTGGTAATACGGGACCATCGTCGCGAAATCCCAGAGGCCTTCCGCGTGGAAGCCGTGAACGACGTGCACGGTCTTCTTCGTCGGAACGTCGGCCGGCAGGTAGACCGCATGCAGCTTCAGGCCGTCGAAAGAAGTGATGTACAGGTCCTGTTTGTTCGGCTGCTCCTCCAGCCAGGCAACGGTCTCTTCATAGATCTGCTGGTGCTTCTCCTCCAGCGGTTTTTTCGCTTCCTCGTCCCCGCTGTTCTGCGCGAAGATCTTGTCCGCGACCGGCGGCAGCTCTCTTGCATACGCCACGATGTACATCGCGACGGCCGCCAGGATCACGACGAGCAGGCACAGCGACGCGAGCACGATCACCACGGTCCAGAATGCTTCCATGTTCAAACTCCCCCTTGTTAAAAGTGATAATCCACCGTGATCACGCACGCAAAGCGCGGATCACGTTCCTTGCATTTCTCCGAAACGGTCTTCTTCAGCGCTTCCTCTTCCGCCGGCGACAGCCGCTTTTCGGAAAGGATGTCGAAGATCAGGTTGATGCGGTTCTGTCCGTTCACGAACCGCAGATCATGGAACTGCAGGCCTTCCCCCGACGCCTGCAGCACTTCCGAAAGCATGGCCTTGTACGCTACCGCTTCCGGCCCGGTCGAGACCGGGTCCATGTGGATCGTCAGCAGGATGCCGAACTTCTTCCGGCAGTCCCGTTCGATCAGGTCCATCAGCTCGTGTCCCGCGACGATGTCCGTCGTATCCGGGACCTCCGCGTGGATCGTCGCCATGTAGGTGGACGGTCCGTAGGAATGGACGATCAGATCGTGCGAGCCCGTGACGCCTTCGTACCCTTCGACGAAACGCTTGATCTTCAGGCGCAGCTCCTCCGTGACCGGCTCGCCCAGAAGCGGCTGCAGCGTGTCCTTCGCGATCAGGACGCCGGCGCGGATGATCATCACCGAAACGATGACGCCCGCGTAGCCGTCGATGTTGACGCCGAAGAGACCGAACACGAGCATCGACACGATCGTGACGCCGGTGATCAGCATGTCGCCGAACGCGTCCGCCGAATTTGCCTTCAGCACGTCGGAATCGATGCGGTTCCCGATCTTCCGGTTGAACAGGGCGAGGAACAGCTTGCCGAGCAGCGAGATAACGAGCACGGCGACCGCGACAGCGTTGAACTTCAGGTCGTTCGGATGAAGGATCGCCTCGATGCCGGTCTTCAGGAATTCGAAGCCCGCCAGGATGATCAGAAACGACACGATGAGCGCCGTGACGTATTCGTAGCGGCCGTGGCCGAACGGGTGGTCGTCGTCGGCCGGGCGGCTCGCGAGCCGGATGCCGGCGAACGCGATCACGTTCGACAGTCCGTCCGACAGGTTGTTCACCGCGTCCGACATGACCGCGACCGAGGATACGACGGCGCC
This sequence comes from Lachnospiraceae bacterium, assembly GCA_017958935.1. Next base: position 8,685 of record JAGDBR010000144.1, read on the forward strand.
GATCGCGAACTTCACCGCCGAGAGCAGCAGGTTCACGACGATCCCGACGACCGAGGCGAAGACGCCGTAAGACGTCCGCACGGCCGCATCCTCCGTGTTCTCATGATCTTTTACAAAACGCCTGATCAGGAATTCAGTCATTTCAGGTCCTTTGCGCACATGCGGCGCACTGCCGCCCGCGCGTTCTCAGTCTTTTGTCAGGATGTCGAGCGTATGGCAGCCCGCGCCCAGAAGGTCCGGCCGCTCGCACGTCGACAGATGGTATGCATAGTACAGTTCGTACGCCTCGTCCGATAAGGCTTCGACCGCCTGCCGCATATAATTCGTCGGCCCGTCCTGCGACAGGATCTTCACTCTTCTTAAGCCTGCCTTGCGGCGGTACCGGTCGATGTCTTCCGGCGTATCGAAGCTGAACAGGTCCTCTTCCGTGTTCCGGATGTGGAAATCCCGGTCCAGCTTCCCCTGCGATACGGAATCAGCAATGTTTCCGTCCATGATCCCGAAGCGGATCACGCCGAACTCGTTCATGATGTAGCCCGCGAACAGGAAGCCGCCGGGCTTCAGCACCCGCTTCGCTTCCGTGAGCGCACGCACCTTGTCTTCCTCCGTGAAGAGGTGGTACATCGGTCCGAGGAACAGGACGATGTCGTAATGATCTTCCGGATATTTCGACAGATCCCGCGCGTCTCCCTGCTTCGCGGTGACCGAAAGGCCCAGCCGCTCCGCTTTCTGGCGCAGGATCCCGAGATTGTAATTCACATAGTCGACGCCGGTCAGCTCATGGCCTTTTTCGGCGAGCGGGATCAGATACCGCCCCGTCGCGCATCCGACGTCCAGGATCCGCAGTCCCTGCCGGTCTCCGATGCATTCTTCGACGTACTTCATCGTCGTACGGTACTCGATCTGTCCGTAGCGGTGCAGCAGGCGCTTCTCTTCGTTGTATTTTCCGTAGTATTCCGTCAGATGGTCAGTCTTCTTCACTGCAGGTCCTCCCGAAGCGTCCGCCGCTTCTTCGCGCATACCGTACGTTTTATTTGTGGTAGGGTTCGTGATGCAGGATCCGGAACGCCCGGTAGAGCTGCTCGGACAGGATCACGCGCATCAGCTGGTGCGGGAACGTCAGGCGCGAGAACGACCATTTCTCGTCCGCGCGCGAAAGCACCTTCTCCGAGAGGCCGAGCGATCCGCCGATCACGAAGACGAGGTCCGACCGGCCCGCGCTCATCAGCGCACCGAGCCTTCCGGCCAGTTCGACGCTGTCATAGGCCTTGCCTTCGATCGCGAGCGCGATCACGTACGCTTTCTCGGAGATCTGCTTCAGCAGCCGCTCCCCTTCTTTCGCCTTCACGAGGGCCGCTTCCTTCTCCGATGCGGTCTCGTCGGTCTTTTCGTCGTCGACCTCCGCGATCCTGAAAGACGCATAGCGGGAAAGCCGCTTCGCATACTCCGAAACAGCGTCCCTGTAATAGGCTTCCTTCAGTTTTCCGACGCAAAGGACCGTGATGTTCATTACGGCTCGTACTCCGTTTTCGAAAAGCGCTCGTCGTGCCGTTCTTTCAGGCTGACGACGGTGCCGTCCGGGTATTCCAGCTCGATGTTCTCGATCTGCGCGCGCAGATTCCGGCGGAACTGCAGGATGTATTCGGCGCGCAGCTTCGTCTGCTCGTCCTTCTCTTCCGCCGTCAGGCCTTCGGTCTTCGCTTTTTTCGCGAGTTCATTGATCCTGCGGATCAGCTGTTCGTCCATGTATCGTTCTCCTTCGCGCCCTGCGTTTCGGTCTTTTGTTTCGGTATTTTCAGGCGGTCCCGTCTTCGGATGCGCGCGACCGGACCAGACGGACCGCGGTGCGGATGCCGTCCATCGCCGCGCTCACGATGCCGCCGGCGTATCCGGCGCCTTCCCCGCAGGGATACAGCCCCTTCAGCGCGCTTTCGCCGTCTTCGTTTCGCAGGATGCGCACAGGCGACGACGTACGGGCTTCGACGGCGGAAAGCAGCGCGTCATCCGCGTCAAACCCCGGAATGCTCCGCGCAAACTGCGGGATCGCTTCCTTCAGCGCATCCTTCATGAAAGCCGGCAGCGCTTCGTTCAGGTCCGCGAACGTCCAGGCGCCCTTGATCTTCGGCGACAACATCCCGGAGGCTTCCGGCGACTCGATATCCGGTGTCAGCTTTTCGGAAACTTCCGGTACCGTGCCCGGTACGTTCCCGTCCCGGAAATCCTTGTAGGTCTGGACCGGGACGGCGCCCCCGCCCGCCCGGTATGCGTTCCGCTCCAGCATGCGCTGGAAAGCAATTCCCGACAGGACCGAATCCGGCTCTCCCGACAGGCGGTCGTAATCGTCCGGGAAGACCTGGACGACAATGCCCGCGTTCGCGTTCCCGGAGGAGCGGTCCGCGTAGCTCATTCCGTTCACGCAAAGTCCGCCGGGCTCCGAGGACGCGTTGACGACCCAGCCGCCCGGACACATGCAGAACGAGAACACGCCGCGTCCGTCCCGCGTCTTCGCCGTCACGGCGTACGGCGCCGCGCCGAGCTCTTCGTAATCAAGCGTTCCGTACTGGTTCAGCGTGATCAGTTCCTGGCTGTGCTCCATGCGCACGCCGGCCGCGAACGCTTTCTTCTCCATCGGCACGCCGTGCCGCAGGAGCATTTCGTAAGTATCGCGCGCCGAATGTCCGGCCGCGAGGATCACGGCGGACACGGGGATGCTTTCCTTCCCGTTCACCGTCACGGCCGCGACGCGGCCGCCGCGGACCTGAAGGTCCTTCACACAGGCATGGAACCGGATATCCGCGCCGCGTTCGAGCAGCGAATCGCGGAACGCGCGGACGATCTTTCTAAGCGCGTCCG
>JAGDBR010000145.1 GCA_017958935.1 Lachnospiraceae bacterium
GGTCGTACATCATCGGGTTCAGGGCGTGGATGCCCTCGATGACGACGTAGGCGTTCCTGTCGCCCTGGATCTGCTGGTAGCCGCCGACCGTGCCGTGATGGAAATCGTAGACCGGCATGTCGGTGAGTTTTCCTTCTTTCAGGCTGTGCAGGCATTCCGTCAGTTTTTCAAAGTTCACGCACAGCGGCGATTCCCAGTCGTCCAGCTCCGGCGGACGCTCTTCGAGCGGATATAAGAAATTGTCCATGCTGAGCATGATGACCGGGATGCCCAGGTTCTCCAGGTAGGAGCGGATGCGGTTCGCGGTCGTGGTCTTGCCGCTGCCGCTCGGGCCGGACAGCAGGATCGTGGTCTTTTTTGAGTTGACGATCGTCGCGCAGGCACTGCTGATCTTGTCGTGGAAGACTTCCTCGCATCGGAACACGAAAGCGTTCTGGTCCCGCATGTTGCCGACGATGTTGTCGATGTCGATGACTCTCATGTTGTTTTTCTCCGATAAGATATTTATTCACGGCAGGCTTGCCCCGCCGTTTCTTTTGTGAAAGATGAACACAGTATAATATATTTTTTGCGGTTTGTATAGTCAAAATTGACAATCCGCCGCGGACCGCCCGAAAAAGCCCTACTCATACCGGCTTCTTTCGGCTATAATGAAAAAAACGGCGCGGCGGATGCGGGCCGGCTCTTTCAAGGGCCGCGGCCGGCGCAGAAAACGGAGGCGGACAGATGGACATAAGGGAAGCGACCGGGAAACTGAAGGAACTGCAGGACAGAATGAGCGCTTACAGGAGCGCGATGTCCCTGATAAGCTATGACGGCGACACGACGGCGCCGGTGAAGACGGCGGAGAACCGTGCGCATGCGACGGGCATCCTGACAGCGGAGCTGTACCGGATGAACACCGCGCCGGAGACCGTGGAACTGCTTGATGCGCTGGACGGGCATGCGGACGAACTGGACGAAAAGACGCGGCGGTCGGTCGCCGTCATGCTGAAGCGGATCCGCGAGATGGAGAAGATCCCGCAGGACGAGTACGTCGCCTTCCGGCAGCTCCTCGTCAAGGCGGGCGCGGTCTGGCACGAAGCGAAGGAGAAGAGCGATTTCAAGCTGTTCGAGCCTTACCTGCAGCAGATCTTCGATACGAAAAAGCGGTTCGCCGGATACTGCGCGCCCGACATGCACCCCTATGACTATCAGCTCGACCAGTACGAGGAAGGGCTGACGATGGAAGACTGCGACCGGTTCTTCGGGACGCTGAAGCGGCACATCGTGCCGCTCCTTGCGAAGATCGCGCAGTGCCCGAAGCCGGACAACGCGGTCCTGCAGGGCTGCTTCCCGGACGCCGTGCAGGAGAAGCTTGCTTACTGGCTCATGGAGACTCTTGGACTGGATCTTGGGCACGTGGGCCTGGGCACGACGGAGCATCCGTTCACGACGAGCATCGGTTCGCACCATGACGTGCGCATCACGACGCGCTACGTCCCGGACCGCTTCGACCGGTCCATGTTCTCGGTCATCCACGAGGGCGGGCACGCGCTGTACGAAGCGCACGTGGCGGACGACCTGGCTTACACCGTCCTGGACGGCGGCGCTTCGATGAGCATCCACGAGAGCCAGAGCCGTTTTTACGAGAATATCGTCGGGCGTTCACGCCCGTTCATGGACATCCTGCTGCCGAAGCTGCGGGAATTGATCCCGGAGAATGTATCGGACACGGATGCGGATGGACTGTACAGGGCCGTGAACCGCATCGAGCCGACGCTGATCCGCACCGAAGCCGACGAGGTGACGTATTCGCTGCACGTGATGGTGCGCTACGAACTCGAAAAGGCCGTGCTGTCGGGCGAACTTGCGGTGCATGACCTCCCGGAAGCCTGGAACAGGCTGTACCGGGAATACCTGGGCATCGAGGTGCCGGACGACAAGCGGGTCGTATTGCAGGACAGCCATTGGTCGGGCGGCCTCATCGGCTATTTCCCGTCCTATGCGCTCGGGAACGCGTACGGCGCGCAGTTCATGAAACAGATGCAGAAGACCGTCGACATCGATGCGTGCGTGCGCGCCGGGGATCTTTCGCCGGTCAACGAATGGAACCGCACGCACATCTGGCAGTATGGACGCCTCTATACCCCGTCAGACCTCTTAAAACGGGTCCTGGACGGTCCGTTCGATCCGGAGGTGTACACGTCCTACCTGGAAGAAAAGTACGGGGAATTGTACGGATTTCGCGCTTAAAACGGGCACTGCAAATGCCGCGCGGCGGCAAATGAGGAGAATACAGATGGCAAAAGGGGAAAACAGTTTCAGAACGGTCCTGGTCACGGCCTTCGAGCCCTTCGGCGGCGAAGAAGAGAATGCCTCTGAGAAGATCCTGAAGGCCCTGCCGGACGAGACCGGAAATCTGCGGATCGAAAAAGAGGTCCTGCCGGTGGTCTTCCGGAAGGCAGCGGAGCAGGCGCTTGGCCGGATCATGGCGCTGAAGCCGGACGCCGTCGTCTGTCTCGGACAGGCCGGCGGCCGGGACGCGATCACGCCGGAGCGCGTCGCGGTCAATGTGATGGACGCGCGGATCCCGGACAAC
>JAGDBR010000146.1 GCA_017958935.1 Lachnospiraceae bacterium
ATACCTGCACAGCGGAAAGACCCGCGGCTTCACCCTCTCGCAGTTCCGGGCCGAATGGTACATGGAGCATCGCGGCCACTACTATCCCACGCACGGCCTCGGCCCCGTGGCGCAGTGCATGAACATCAACAGGGGCGATCGCTTCGACTACCTCAACTCGATGGAGACGAAGTCCATAAGCGACTTCATCCGCGAAGGCGACCCCCGCTGGAACGGCAACAACCTGGAGACCTTCAAGAAGTACCTGGTCGGCGGATACAACTCGTCCCTTATCCGAACGGTGAACGGCAAGATCATCCTGCTGAATCTCTCCTGCACGGTGCCGCATCCATACAGCCGCATCAACACCATCCAGGGAACGCACGGCATATTCATGGACTATCCGCTCCGCATCGACGTGGAGGACGAGCCCGGCTCGGGGCCGCACAGCTACAGGGACACCGAATGGCACGAGCACTTCAACCGCGAGCGGACGGCCAAGTACCGTGAAGAATACAAGCATCCGCTCTGGAAGCAGATCGGAGACCTGGCTAGGAAGGCCGGCTGCCACGGCGGCCTGGACTTCCTCATGGACCTCCGCTGGGTCTACTGCCTGCAGAACGGACCCCCGCTGGACATGGACGTCTACGACCTCGCGTCGTGGAGCTGCCTCTGCGAGATCACCGAGAAGTCGCAGGCGAAGCGCGGCGCGCCCGTCGAGATACCGGACTTCACGCGCGGCGCGTGGAAGACCATGAAGCCGCTAGGCATCGTGACCGTCGACATCTCGAAGATGGACTTCTCCAACGTCGGCGCGGCAGGTCCGCAGCAGACCATCTGACCCTGAAAAACAAACATGCGCCCGACCGTGCGGTCGGGCGCTCGTCCAGACGCTGGAGGTCGATGGCCTACAGGTCGATCACGCTGAGCGTGTGGACCTTGTCGTTCTCGGTGTTGGCGAGACCGGGGAAGGCCATGTCGAAGTTCACGACGATGAGCTTGCCGTTCCAGACGATCGGCTCGCAGGGCTGGTCGAGAAGGCCGTCCGCGCCGTCCGTATCGCCGTTTTTCCACATCTCGCCGAACTTGCCCTTCGCGATATCCCATGTATGGATGGCATTCAAGGCGGAGTCCGTCATGATGATACGGTTCGCCTTCGCGTCGAAGCAGATGCCATCGCAGCACGGGAAGCGCTTGGGATCCTCGAAGAGCAGCACGGGCTTCTCGTATGAACCGTCGCCCTTGCGCTTCATAGTGTAAAAACGGCCGGACCCGAACGTGCCGAAGTAGAGATCGCCCTTGTCGGTGATCGCCAGCCCATCCGCGCCCGAATTGTCCCCGCCGCGGCCGGGCAGAGCCTTCGTCTCAGTATTGCCGAGGAAATAGGGGTCTTTCTTGTAATCCTCCTTCGGCAGCAGCTTCACGGACTTCGTGCGGCAGTCGCTCATCGGTACGCGATAGACGCCACCGAGGCCAATCTCCCCCGGAAGGTCGAAATACGTGTCGGTGAAGAACAGGTCGCCCTCGTAAAAACGGATCGCGTTGGCAAGCTTGATGTTGTCAACGACCGTCTCGATGCGCAACGCTTC
>JAGDBR010000147.1 GCA_017958935.1 Lachnospiraceae bacterium
GGCTTTCCTTCACGGTCCGGAAGATCCCTTCGGCATCCAGGCCGTTCGCGCGGAGGAGCTGCGCATAGGTGCCGCTTTCCCCGAACTTGTCCTGCACGCCGATGCGCGTCAGGCGGACCGGGCACTGCTCGGTCAGGACTTCCGCGCAGGCGGAGCCGAAGCCGCCGAGGACGTTGTGTTCTTCGACGGAGAAGCAGCGGCCTGTCTTCCGGACGCTCGCGACGAGCGTTTCGGCATCGAAGGGCTTGACGGAAGTGTATTCGATCACCTCCGCCTCGAGGCCCTCCGCCGCGAGCATTTCCGCGGCTTCGAGCGTGTTCGACAGCAGCGATCCGCAGACCGCGATCGTGAAGTCTTTTCCTTCCCGGATCACGGATGCCTTGCCCGGAACGACCGGGGTCTCGTACGCGTCATGGAGCTCCGGCACCGCTTCGCGCGAGATGCGCACGTAGCAGGGACCGTCGGTGTTCAGCATTGCGCGGAGCGCGCCGCGGGTCGTCGAGATGTCCGTCGGGGTAAAGATCTTCATGTTCGGCAGGGAGCGGAGCACGCCGATGTCTTCGATCGTCTGGTGCGACGCGCCGTCCGCGAAGTCCGAGAGACCCGCGTAGGTGCCGCAGAGCTTGACGTTCAGGTCGTTGTAAGCCGCGAAGGAGCGGATGTCGTCGCCCGCCCGGAGCGCGACGAGGAAGCCGAACGAAGAGGCGAAGGGGATGAGGCCGGCGGCGGCGAAGCCTGCCGCGATGCCGACCATGTTGCCCTCGGCGATGCCGCAGTTGAAGAAGCGGTCCGGATAAGCCTTCGCGAAGATGTGGGACTGAGTGCTCGCCGAGACGTCCGCGTCCAGGACGATGAGTTTCTCACAGACGGCGCCGAGTTCCTTCAGGGTCTCGCCGTAAACGATGCGCTGTGCTTTCGGTTCATAAGTCATAGCCGTCACCTCCGAAAATCTCCCGGATGATCTCGAAATCATCGTCGCCGATCGTCTTGCCGTGCCAGATGTTCTTGCCTTCCATGAAGGGAACGCCCTTGCCCTTGATCGTGTTCGCGATGATGACCGAAGTCCCGGTCCCGGGTTCGTCCGCCCAGTCCAGCGCCTCGAAGATCTCGCGGAAACTGTGTCCGTTGATCTCTTTCGTGCGCAGGCCGAAGGCGCGGATCTTTTCGCCGAGGTCGCCCGTCGGCATGATCTCTTCCTCGGTGCCGTCCAGCTGCACGCGGTTCCGGTCGATGATGACCGTGAGGTTACCGGGCTGCCACTTATTGGCCGCCATGAAGGCTTCCCAGTTCTGACCTTCGTCCATCTCGCCGTCACCGCACAGGACGACGACCTTGTAGTCTTTGTTTTGGACCTTCGCCGCGAGCGCCATGCCGATGCCGGCCGAGATGCCCATGCCCAGGGACCCGGTCGAAAGTTCCACGCCCGGGACCTTGTCGCGGCAGGGGTGTCCCTGCAGGATGCTGCCGAACTTCCGAAGCGTGCCGAGTTCTTTTTTGTCAATGAACCCGCGTTCCGCGAGCACCGCATAAAGGATCGGGGCGGCGTGGCCCTTGCTGAGAATGAACCGGTCCCGGTCCGGATCGGCCGGATCTTCCGGGGAGACATTCAGGGTCTTGAAGTACAGCGCGGACAGGAGCTCGACGGCCGAAAGCGAGCCGCCGGTGTGGCCGGAGCCCGCCTTGTGGATCATCGAGAGGACGGTCTTCCGAAGCGCCTGCGCTTTTTCTTCCAGTGCTCTTAATTCATCTTCTGTGTAAGTGATCATGTTTCCCTCTGAAAAAGCGACCGCAGGAGGACCTGCGGCCGCATTGCGCAATGATGTGATTACTCTTCGGGTGCCCAGGACTTGATCGCGGCGATCGAGCCGCCCATGTCGCAGAGCTGCTTCGGCGCGCAGATCGCGTCGATGACGTAGCACTTGCCGTTCGCCTCGGACTCGGCTTTCGCGCGCTGCAGGGCAGCGGCGAGCTCATCCGGGGTGAAGACGCGCTCGGCTTTGCAGCCGTACGCTTCGCCGAGCTTCACGTAGTCGATCGTGCCGTCCTGGTTGTACGGCATTGCGACCGCGTATTCGAAGCCCAGACCGACCTGGTTCTGACGGATCAGGCCGAGGTAGGCGTTGTTCAGGACCACGACGATGATCGGCTTATGGAAGACCGACGCGACGGCGATCTCTTCGCCCATGAACGTCAGGCCGAAGTCGCCGACGACCGTGACGCAGGTGTTCTCGGGCTTCGCGACCTTCATGCCGAAGAGGCCGGGGATCTCGAAGCCGAGCGTGCCGGCACCGCCGGACGGCAGGTACTGCTGCGCCTTTTCGATCTCCTGCAGCTGGCCGGACCAGATCTGCGTGATGCCGCAGCCGGAGGAGAAGATCGTGTTCTCGTCGAAGGCCTTGTTGACTTCCTCGAAGACGCGGTGGGGCATCATCGGGATCTGATCGTAAGAGGTCTTCCGCTTCAGTTCCTTGCGAAGGACCTGCAGCTCTTCGATGCGCTTCTCGCAGAACGGCTCCCTGTCAAAGCATTTCGCAAAGGCGTCGATGAAGAGCTTCGCGTCGGAAACGACGGCGACGTCCGGTTCGAAGACCATGCCGATCTGGGAGGGCTCGACGTTCACATGGATGAACTTCCGGCCTTCGCGGTAGGTCTTCAGATCGCCGGTATGGCGGTCGGAGAAGCGGTTGCCGATCGCGAGCACGACGTCGGAATCCAGCAGCACGCGGTTGCCGATCGGCTGGCCGACCTGGATGCCCGCGTGACCCGCGTTCAGACGGTGGGTCTCCGGGATGCCGCCCTTCGCCATATAGGTCGTGATGACCGGGATGTTGTATTTCTCGGCGAATGCCACGACGTCGGCCGTGCAGCCGGAGAGCACGCAGCCGCCGCCCATGATGATGACGGGCTTCTTCGCGGTCTTTAACAGGGCCGCCGCCGCTGCGATGTCTTCGCACTTCGGGCTGACCTTTTCGACCGGAATCGGCTCGTAAGCGTCGATGTCGAACTCGAGCTGCGCTTTTTGGATGTCCAGCGGAAGCTCGACGAGCACGGGGCCGGGACGGCCGGAGCGCATCAGATAAAAGGCTTCGCGCATGACTTCCGGCAGGTCTGCCGCATCATGCAGGGACCAGGCCTTCTTCGTGACGGTCTTCACGATGTCGGGCATGTCGACGCACTGGAACGGCTCCTGGTGAAGCTGTCCAACGTTCGCCTGTCCGACGACGGCGAGCACCGGCATCGAATCGATGTAAGCGGTGTAGAGGCCGGTCACGAAGTTCGTGGCGCCCGGGCCCGCGGAGCAGATCGCCAGCGCGATCTCGTGCTTTGCGCGGTAGTAGCCGTCGGCCGCATGGACCGCCGCTTCCTCGTGGCGCATCGTGAAGTGCTGGATCGGCGCGCCTTCCAGGTACTTGTAGACCGGATTGATCGCCGCGCCCGGGATGCCGAAAGCGGTCGTGACGCCTTCCTTGACCAGGATCTGCACCAATGCTTCGGAAACTGTCATCATAGTATAGACTTCCTTTCGTGTAATATTGAATATAAAATGTTCAAAAACGGCTAATCCTATTATAGTCTCGCCGCCTTTATAAGTCAATGAAGGAAGCGCTTTTTTCCTTGCGTTTTCCGCCGCGATTTGGCATAATGGGTCTATGAGCGACTACATTGAATTACAGGACAATCTGGCGGCCGTCACGGAAGACGTCCCGCATCTTCTTTCGAATCTGGCGAACGCTTCGGCCTATATCTACGAGGCGCTGCCGGATCTGAACTGGTGCGGCTTCTATCTGTCGGAGGGCGAAACGCTGGTGCTCGGCCCGTTCCAGGGCAAGGCAGCCTGCGTCGAGATCCCTTACGGGAAGGGCGTCTGCGGGACAGCTGCCGCAAAAGATGAAACGGTGCTCGTGGAGAACGTCCACGACTTTGACGGGCACATCGCCTGCGACTGCGCCTCGAACGCCGAGATTGTCGTGCCGCTGCACGATGCGGAAGGCCGCGTTTTCGGCGTGCTGGACATCGACAGCCCGCTGTTCTCGCGCTTTACGGAGGAGGACAGGACCGGTCTCGAGGGGTGCGTGCGCGTGCTGGAAAGGACGCTGTTCGGACGGCAGGCATAACGTCTGCCATACCCGCCGCAAACGGCCGGCGGCCGTTTCTGAAAGGCTTTTATGTACGACTATCTGTTGTTTGACCTGGACGGGACGCTGACGGACTCGGCGCCCGGCATCATCAATTCCGTCCGCCATGCGCTGGAGCATTTCGGCGTCGAAGAGCGTGAGGACGCGCCGCTGACGCTGTTCGTCGGCCCGCCGCTGGACGCTTCCTTCCGGAAGTACTACGGCTTCACGCCCGAACAGGCGGCTGAAGCGGTCGGCGTCTACCGCGAATACTTCCGGCCGAAGGGCATGTTCGAGAACAGCGTCTACCCGGGCATCCCCGAAGCGCTGGAATACCTGAAGGCGCGCGGGAAGCACCTCATCGTCACGACGGCGAAGCCGGAGCCTTTCGCGAAGCAGATCCTCGAGCATTTCGGGCTGCTGCCGTACTTCGAGTTCGTCGGCGGCGCGACCTTCGAGGAGACACGGACGAAGAAATCCGAGGTCATTGCCTACGTGCTCGAAGCGCTGGACATCCGCGACAAAACGGCCGCGCTGATGATCGGCGACCGCGAGGACGACATCCTGGGCGCCCGGGAGAACGGGCTGGACTGCGCCGCGGTCCTTTACGGATACGGCTCGATGGAGGAACTGATGGCCGTTTCGCCGAAACTTTTGCTGGACACCGTGCAGGATCTTAAGATCCTCGCGGAATTCTGAGCGTCCGGCGGATTAACCGTACGTATTCCGCAGCTTTTGCGGTTTATTATCAGGGGTGCCGCTGCTATAATCAAGGCATCTCAATCATACAAGGAGGGAATCTTATGGAACCCGGAACCATTATTGCAATCGTGATCGCTGCTTTGCTGATCGTGCTCATCGTCACGAACATCCGCATCGTCCCGCAGGCCACGGCCTACGTCATCGAGCGGCTCGGCAAGTATCACGCGACCTGGGAGGCCGGCCTGCATGTGAAGGTCCCGCTGATCGATCAGATCGTGAAGATCATGACGCTGAAGGAGCAGGTGCTCGACACCCCGCCTCAGCCGGTCATCACGAAGGATAACGTCACGATGCAGATCGACACGATCGTCTATTTCCACATCTTCGACGCGAAGATGTTCGCATACGGCGCCGTCGACCCGGTCTTCGCCATGGGCAACCTGACCGCGACGACCCTGCGTAACATCATAGGTGAACTGAAGCTCGACGAGACGCTGACGTCCCGTGACACGATCAACGCGACGCTGACCAGAACGCTGGACGACGCGACCGACCGCTGGGGCATCAAGGTCACCCGTGTGGAGCTGAAGAACATCATCCCGCCCGCCGAGATCCAGAACGCGATGGAGAAGGAAATGAAGGCGGAGCGTGACCGCCGCCAGACCGTCCTGCAGGCCGAAGGCCACAAGCAGGCCGTCATTACGAGAGCGGAAGGCGACAAGCAGGCGCTGATCCTGGCCGCGGAAGGCGAGCGCGATGCGCGCATGGCCCGTGCGGAAGGCGAAGCGAGAGCAGTGTACCTGGCGAAGAAGGCGGAGGCCGACGGCCTGAAGGCCCTGAAGGAAGCCAACGTCGACGCAGCCGTGATCGAGCTGAAGAAGTACGAGGCCCTCACGAAGATGGCCGACGGCAA
>JAGDBR010000013.1 GCA_017958935.1 Lachnospiraceae bacterium
AAGTCGGCGACAAGGTCGACGTCGAGGGCTTCCTGTACTGGTACGAAGGCGCGCAGCCGCACGTCACCAGCATCACGGTGAAATAACGATTTTTTGAAAATCAACACGAAAAGGCGTCTTCCTTCGGGAAGGCGCTTTTTTTGGCTCGTTTTCGATGTGAAACGGGGCGGCATTTTCACATATTCCACGCGGGATTTCATGTTATTTCTTTTATGCAGTTTTGACAAAAAACAGTTGAAAAAACAAGGTCTTATAGTTATAATATAGTGTGATATAAGGCGTAGCGTCCCCTACACGCACGCATAAGGAGGAAAACGAATGAAAAAACTGATCTCGATTCTGTTTGCGGTCGTGCTTGCGGCGTCGATCCTGTTCGCAGGATGCGAAGGCGGCGACAACCCGACTCAGCCCAGCAACCAGACGCAAGCCCCCGGTGAATCCACCGCGGCACCGACAGGCGAGCGGCCCGTCATTAAGGTCGGCAGGTTGCAGAACATCAACGTCATTGACTATGACAACAACGCGCTGACGAATTACATTGAAGAAGTGACCGGCTGCGACATGCAGTTCCAGTTCTTCTCCAGCCGTGTGGACGACGCGAAAACGCAGATCTCCGCACGTATCGCCGGCGGCGAACAGCTTCCGGACATCCTGATGAGTATTGCGCTGGGCTCCAGCGTCTACACCCAGTACGGACGTGAAGGTTATTTCGTCGATCTGTCGGAATACTTCGAGGATGAAGAGAAATCCGCGAACTTCTGGAACATGCTCCGCTCGAATTTCGATCAGAGCTTCCAGGATACGGTCATCCGGACGATGACGGACCCGGAGACGGGCGCGATCTACGGCTTCCCGATCATTGAGGAATCCATCGTCGATACGATGGACTTCGCCCCGTACATCAACAGGGTCTGGCTCGACAAGCTCGGCTTAAAGGCGCCGACGAACATCGACGAGCTCTATGACGTGCTGGTCGCGTTCCGTGACCTCGATCCGAACGGCAACGGCCAGAAGGACGAGATCCCGCTGATCGGCTATGAAGGCGTCAGTAACTCCTACGTCGTCGAATGGATCATCAACATGTACATGTACTACAACCGGAACCGGATGTGGAACGTGGATGAAAACGGCCAGCTGTATCTCTGCGCTGCGACGAAGGAATACCGCGAAGCGCTGACCTTCATGAACAAGCTCGTGAAAGAGGGCCTGCTCTCCCAGTCGAGCTGGACGAACAGCCAGACGGCCATGCAGGGCATTACGACCCCCGCGGACGGCGTCGCGAAGGCCGGCATATTCTTAGGGCACCTGACGCTGCACGTCGAGCTGGACAACGAAGTGCTTTATGAATACGAGCCGCTGCCGTTCTGGGGCAACGTCACCCGTCGAGACAACACCATCTCCGTCAACACGTTCATCACGAAGGACTGTGAAGACCCGAGCGCCGCATTCGATTTCATCATGCACTTCTACACGAAGGACATGGCGATCCGCGGCCGTTACGGCGAGAAGGGCGTCAACTGGGTCGACGCGGATCCGGGCACGTATTCTTACGTCGGCAAGCCCGCCGAGATCAACGTCATCAACGACGTTTTCGGTCATCCGACGAGCGCGCACTGGAATTCGGTGCCTGTCACGATCAACATGAACGCGGAGAACGAAGTCTCCCAGTTCGACGACACGCTGAACGAGTGGCAGTACTACAAGCGTGACATCTTCTCGAAGCAGATCAAGAACTTCCAGGAGGCAGAGGCGAAAACCGTGGACATCAGCTCCGGTCCGCTGATCCTCACGGAGGATGAGAAGGCCACGACGGATATGATCCGCAGCAACTGCGGCACGTTCATCGCGAACCAGAGAACGTATTTCATCCAGGGTTCTCAGGACGTCACGAACGACAACACGTGGAACGCATATCTGGAAAAACTGAATGAGTACGGCATCGAGACCTACCGCATTCTGTGCCAGGGCGTTTACGACAGACAGAACGCAAAATAATTAGAGCGTTGTTTCCGCAAGAAGGATTGGGGCGAGACCTGCCCCAGTTCTTCTTGGCGGATCGAAGAGCAGACAGGGGACGAACGTGAAAAAGATCCTTTGCATCCTTTTGATCATATGCATGGCAGGGTCCCTGCTGACGGCCTGCACGGGTACGACGCCCGTGCCGGAGACGTCTATGACGGAAGATGCGAAAGAAACCGAAGCGACGACGGGCGGGGACGCCGTCAAAGGACAGCTCCTCGCCGGACACGGGCGCGTGAACATTACGCCCCAGGATCCGACCCCGCTCGCGGGGTACGGCAACGGGGACCGCAGGCTGTCGACCGGGTTCCTCGACTACACCTATGTGACCTGCGTCGCGGTCACGGATGAAAACGGCGAGACGCTCCTGATGTTTGCGTCGGACATCATCAACATTTACGAGGAAGTCAACAAGCCGATGACTGAAATGGTCTCCGCCGCGACCGGCATTCCGACGGACCATATCTTCTCGAACGCGACGCACACGCATTCCAACGTCGACCAGGCGCTGACGTCGATCCAGTCGGTTCCGAAGTGGATCACGATGTACAAAAACGCCTGCGTGGATGCCGCCCGGCTTGCGATGGCGGACCGGGAACCGGCAAAGATGCTCTGGACGACCGCGGACGTGACCGGCTACAACTTCGTCCGGCATTACCTCACGGATCTGGACGAATCGGTCAACAACGGAAACCACGGCACCCGGGCGATCGGCAAGATCAACCGTCACACGTCTCAGGCGGATCCGATCATGTCCGTCCTGATGTTCGAGCGGGAAAACGCGAAAGACATCCTGCTTTCGACCTGGCGCGCGCACAGTACGCTGACGGCT
>JAGDBR010000148.1 GCA_017958935.1 Lachnospiraceae bacterium
ACGGCTACAGCCGCGTCGTGAACATTTTCAAATACATGGATTCACCGCGTCTTCTGCTGATCTTCGCGGTTCATTTCGCGTTCTGCTGCGCCGCATACTTCATCGTGGCGCGTTCGATGAAGAAGCAGGTCTTCACGGTCGAACGCTTAGGCGAGGACATTGACGGCGCGCTGCTGGAAGAGGTGACGGGAAGATGATCAGAGTCAGCGATCTGAAAAATACATACAGTCCCGGCACCCGTTCCGCCGAGGAAGTGCTGCACGGCGTCAGCTTCGAACTGCCGGATACCGGCTTCGTCTGCATCCTGGGGAGGTCCGGAAGCGGAAAGACGAGCCTTCTGAATGCCATGGGCGGACTGGACGTGTTCGACAGCGGCGCGCTGGAGATCGGCGGCACGCAGATCACGCGCGGGATGTCCGGCGCGATGGAGCGCGAGCGGAACGAGAACTTCGGCTATATTTTCCAGAATTATTACCTGCTGCCTGAGCATTCGGCGGCTTACAACGTCTATCTCGGGCTTCATTCGCTGGATCTTTCGGAGAAGGAGAAACTGAAGCGCGTGGGAGACGCCTTGAAGCAGGTGGACATGTTCCGCTACCGGAAGCGTCTTGTGGGCGAGCTCTCGGGCGGGCAGCAGCAGCGCATTGCGATCGCGCGGGCGATCGCGAAGGCGCCGAAGGTGATCTTCGCCGACGAGCCGACCGGCAACCTGGACGAAGAAAGCACGCTGAACGTGTGCGCGCTGCTGAAGAAGCTTTCGCGGACGAGCCTCGTCGTCATGGTCACCCATGAAGAGCGGCTCGCGGACTTCTTCGCCGACCGGATCATCACGCTGGAAGAAGGCCGGATCACGGGCGACAGCACGGAATGGACGCGCGGGAGCCTGGTCTCGGCCGACAGGAACACCGTTTACGCGGGCGACTACACGGAAAAGACGCTTTCGACGGATGCCGTGAACCTCCGGATCCTTTCTTCCGGAAAGGCGGCGCCCGCGGATATCACGCTCGTCATCGAGGACGGCAAGCTGATCGTCAAGACCGACGGTTCGTATCTGGTCATGCAGTCGAAGGCTTCGGAGCCGCCGTTCATCGCGGAAGGGAACCGCCCGCGTCTGGAACTTTCGCAGTTCGAGACGGACGGTGAGGAAGAGGTAGCGCCGAATGCGCTGCCGCAGAAAGCGGCGTCACGCTCCGGGCTCGGTCTTCGGATGCTGTGGGCGGAATTGAAGACGGGCGCCTCGAAAAAGAAACTCCGGAACGCGGCAGCGGGGCTGTTCCTCGTGCTGCTTTCCCTGATGCTGCTCCTGTCCGTCTCCGACATCGCGTCGGCGGCGCGGGTGAAGCCGGAAGAGTTCATTACCGCGGATTCGCACGTGCTCGACTTCAAATTCGACAAGGGGCCTGCGTTCTCCGACAAGTACCAGTGGTCGCTCGCCGAATACGAGGCGATGTTCCTGAAGCATCTGGAAGACAACGGCCTGGAGATGGACCTGATCCCGGACACGGGCGAGCGTTTCAAGTTCGTCAGCTCCGTCCTGCCGCAGTACGGCACGCTCTCAATGAGCCTCGGAAAGTACAACCTCGTTTCAGTCGACCGCCTGGATCCGTCGGCGCTCGTCTACGGGCGGATGCCGGAACGGTACGATGAGATCGTCGTGGACCGCTGGGTGATCCGGAACTGCACGAGCGCGGACGGGATCGTCCAGAACCTGATCCCGGACAATGCGTACATGCTCGGCAAGCGGCTGCAGATGGGGCGGAAGAACTATTACCCGGTCATCGTCGGCATCTGCGACAGCGGGGAACCGAGCGTCTACATGCCGCGCGCCGGCATGCTTTCGGTCGGCGTCCGCGGGCTGGAAGCGATCCCGTATTCGGATTTCACGGCGCTCACGGGCATGACGGATCTGGAGCCGGTCCGGCCCGGCGAAGCCGTCCTGATCGGCGAGAACGTCGGTTCCTATTACAGAAAGCAGCTCGGAACGACCATGTCCATGACGAACGGGATGGATTTCTTCCTGCGGGAAGCCGTCGAAGACGTCGGATGGCAGCAAGGGGTATTCGCGCTGATGATCATCGCGGACGAAGAGGTCGAACCGCTGCTTCGCAGCATGGTCGAGTCGGTCACGCACTTCAGCGTCTGGTTCGCGGACAAGGAAGCCGCAGGCCGCGTGCTCTCGGGGCCGCTTCCGGAAAAACTGGAGGGCGTGCTGAAGATCGACGTCAGCGACACCTACGGCCGCGAATACGCTTCCTATATGAACAGGCGCTCGGTGCGCCTGCAGACACGGTTCATCATCACGGCCGCGGCAGGCCTTCTGTGTCTTGTCATGCTTTACGTGATCCAGCGCTTCCGCGTCCGGGACCGTCTCGGAATGATCGCGGTGTACAGGCTGCTCGGGATCCCGGGGCGGGACGCCGTCGGCGTGTTCGTGCTGGAGAACCTGATGATGACGCTGAAGTATGCGGTCCCCGCGGTGTTTCTTTCCTGGGGCGTCATTACGCTGTTTCCGGTCCTCGGGATCGGTGCGCTGCAGATCGAGATCCCGCTCTGGGTGCCTTTCGCGACGCTCTCGGTCATTGTCCTCGCGCAGCTTGCGGTGGCCGTTCTGCCGGTCCTCCGGCTGCTTCGGATGCCCCCGGCGAAGCTTGCCGCAATGCACGATTTCTGACGGACGGCGGGTTCTGAAAAATATTTGCAAAAGTCAAATATTCTGCTTGACAAAACGGACCTGATTTGTTAATATTTGTCTGTTCGCCCGCGAGAGCGAACGAAGGGAACCTTGACAACTGAACAATACAACCAACCCTGAAGATTCCGACAGCCGGGAGACCGGCAGTTGAGATTTTCAAACAGTTTGAACGTTCCCCGGAACGACCCGGAAGGGAAGGGA
>JAGDBR010000149.1 GCA_017958935.1 Lachnospiraceae bacterium
CCGCTGATCATCGACAACACCTTCGCCACGCCGGTGAACTGCCGGCCCTTCGAGTGGGGCGCCGACATCGTGACTCACTCCACCACCAAGTACATGGACGGCCACGGCGTTGCGGTGGGCGGCGCCATCGTGGACAGCGGCAGGTTCGACTGGATGGCCCACGCCGATAAGTTCCCCGGCCTGTGCACGCCGGACGACAGCTATCACGGCATCACCTACGCCGAGAAGTTCGGCCTGGGCGGCGCGTTCATCACGAAGTGCACGGCGCAGCTGATGCGCGACTTCGGCTCGATCCAGTCGCCGCAGAACGCGTTCTACCTGAACCTCGGGCTCGAGAGCCTGCACGTCCGCATGAAGCGGCACTGTGAGAACGGTCAGGCCGTCGCCGAATTCCTGAACGCCCATCCGAAGATCAAGAGCGTCAATTACTGCGGCCTGCCGGGCGACAAGTACCATGCGCTGGCCGAGAAGTACCTGCCGAACGGCTCCTGCGGCGTCGTTTCCTTCTGCGTGAAGGGCGGCCGGAAGGCGGCCGAGGTCTTCATGAAGAACCTGAAGCTCTGCGCGATCGAGACGCATGTCGCCGACGCGCGGACCTGCATCCTGCATCCGGCGAACGCGACGCACCGCCAGATGAACGACGAAGAGCTGATCGCGGCCGGGATCTCCGCGGATCTCGTGCGGCTTTCCTGCGGTCTGGAGGACAAGCAGGACCTGATCAGCGACATCGCGCAGGCGCTGGACAGCATCGAAGAATAAAAAACAGCGTGCGGCATCCGCACCGGAGAGAACATGCCGATCAAGATCTCAAGCGCGCTTCCGGCATTTGAAGCGCTGCAGAATGAACATATTTTCGTGATGAACGAGCAGAGGGCGGTGTCGCAGGACATCCGCCCGCTGGTCATTGCGATCGTGAACCTGATGCCGACGAAGATCACGACGGAGACGCAGCTGCTGCGCCTGCTGAGCAATTCGCCGCTTCAGATCGAACTGGAGCTGATCCAGATGCGCACGCACGAGTCGACGCACGTGCCGCACAGCCATCTGGCGCAGTTCTACAAGACCTTCGACGACGTGAAGTACAGGAAATTCGACGGCATGATCATCACAGGCGCACCGGTCGAGCATCTGGCGTTCGAGGACGTCGAATACTGGAACGAGCTCTGTGAGATCATGGAGTGGTCGAAGACCCACGTCTACAGCACGCTCCACATCTGCTGGGGCGCGCAGGCGGGCCTGTATTACCATTACGGCGTCCCGAAGCATGAGATGGACGCGAAGGTGTTCGGCGTGTTCCCGCACCGGGTCGTCTGGCCGAACACGCGGCTGTTCCGCGGCTTCGACGACGTCTTCATGGCCCCGCATTCGCGGCACACCGAGGTACGGCGCGAAGACATCGAGAAGGTGCCGGGGCTCAGGATCTACGCCGAGTCGGAGGAAGCCGGCCTGTTCGCCGTCGTGACCGAAGGCTCCCGCCAGATCTTCATCATGGGGCACGCGGAGTACGACCGCGAGACGCTGGAGCTCGAATACCTGCGCGACAAGAACGCCGGCCTGCCGATCGAGGTGCCGAAGCATTACTATCCCAACGACGACGACACGAAGCGGCCGGTCATGAACTGGCGCTCGACGGCGAATCTGCTGTACTATAACTGGCTCAATTATTTCGTCTATCAGTGCACGCCTTACGACATCGAGAAGATCGGCGAGGAGGCGACGGAGGACGAACGCGACCGGTAAGACCGCGGGAGAAGCGTATGGGACTGACGAAACTGATCGTGAAAAACGTGATGAAGGCGCCGAAGATCGGTGACTTCGAGCGTTTCCTGTTCATCGGTCCGCACCCGGACGACATCGAGATCGGGGCGGGCGCGACCGCGGCGTCTTTAGCGGCGGCCGGCAAGCAGGTCGTTTTCCTGATCGTGACGGACGGGCGGTACGGCACCGACAACTGCCGCGACCTGACCGGCGACGCGCTCGCGAAGCGGCGGCAGGAAGAAGCGGCCGCTTCCGCGAAGGTCCTGGGCGTTTCGGACGTGCGCTTCGGCGGGCTGACCGACGGCGGCTTCTACACGCAGGGCGAACTGCTCGAAGTGATCGCGAAGGTCATTGCCGACGTGAAGCCGCAGGTCCTGTTCGCGCCGGACCCGAACGTGACGTCGGAGGGCCATCCGGACCATCTGAACGTCGGAAACGCGGTGCGCGCCCTGGCGGTCCTCTCGGGCAATCCGGGCATCATGGAGACCCACGGCGCGCAGGAGAGTCCCGTCGCAGCGGTCGCCTACTACATGACGGCGAAGCCGAACCGGTTCCACAAAACGACCGGCTTTCTGGACAGGCAGCTGTCGGCGGTCTTCGGCTGCCACCTGTCGCAGTACCCGGAAGGGTGCGCGGCGGCGGACCAGCTGAAGCTTTATCTGAAACTGCGGGCACATGAATACGGGCTCCGGTACCTGGGCACGGCCGAGGGCTTCCGCGTACTGGCGACGGGCGCGATGCACTGCGTGCCGGAAACGGAATATTGACTGACGGGGCTGCAAGGCGTGATGCCTGCGGCCTTGTTTTGCGAAAGAAGGGAGAAAGACCATGGCATACGAGGAGCTGACGGCGATCTTAAGGAACGCCCGGAACCTGGTGTTTTTCGGAGGTGCGGGCGTCAGTACGGCCTCGGGCATTCCGGACTTCAGAAGCGCGGACGGGCTGTACAACCAGCGCTATGCCCGCGTGCTCTCGCCGGAGGAGATGGTCTCGCGGAGCTTTTTCATGCGGGACCCCGAGGACTTCTTCGCGTTCTACAAGGAAAAGCTCGTGTACCCGGAGGCGGAGCCGAACGGCTGTCACCGGGCGCTCGCGAAGCTCGAGGAAATGGGCATCTGCAAGGCGGTCGTGACGCAGAACATCGACGGCCTGCACCAGAAGGCGGGGAGCAAAACGGTATACGAACTGCACGGGTCGGTGCTCCGGAATTACTGCACGGAATGCGGGAAGTTCTTTGACGCGGACTATGTGATGAACGCGGACGGCGTGCCGCGCTGCGACCGCTGCGGCGGCATCGTGAAGCCGGACGTCGTGCTCTATGAAGAATCGCTCGACCAGGACGTGCTCAACGATGCGGTGCGCGCGATCAGAAAAGCGGACACGCTGATCATCGGCGGGACTTCGCTCGTCGTCTACCCGGCAGCCGGCCTGATCTACTATTTCCGCGGGAAGAAGCTGGTCCTGATCAATAAATCCGCGACGCAGGCCGACTCGATGGCGGACCTCGTGATCCGCGACGACATTGCGCGCGTGATGGAGGAAGCCGTCGCCGCGCTGTGAGGCAGCGGGCGGGACGAAAATGCATCCCGCAGCGGCAGCCGAAAGCACATCCCGCGCCGGCTGGCGGAAAACGCCCGCCGGGAGAAAGGAAAGCCGTAAGATGAAAGAGAAAATGACGGTCAGGATCGGCCTGATGCCGACGAAACGCGAGATCTTCGCGTTCGACACCGCGAACAAGGAATACGACAGGATCATGCCCGTGATCCGCGGCCTGTGCC
>JAGDBR010000150.1 GCA_017958935.1 Lachnospiraceae bacterium
CGCCCGCTTCCTTCAGCATGTCCAGGATCACGCCGTAGCGGAACGGCAGCTGGCCGTTGACGTGTGGAAACTGCAGCAGCACGTCGGCGTCGTGGAACAGGCTCCGTTCGAAGACCGAGGTCTCGTTTTCAAAAATGCTGACCTTCGTCGAGGTCGAACCCGGATTGATGATCAGCAGCAGTTTTTTTCCGTCTCTCATGCTCTTCTCCTTTGCGTCGAAAACACATCAGGTCTGTTTTACCATATTTTTCCGTCTTTTGCTATAATAACCTGCAAGAATCCCCCGCGATTTCTGTCAATAAGGGTGAAAGGAGGTCCGCCATGGCCATGAGTGATGAAGAACTCGTCCGCCGCCTGTGGGAGCGCGACGAACAGGCGCTTTCCGCCGTACAGCAGCAGTACGGATCCTACTGCCGGTCCATTGCCCTCAGGATCCTGGGCAATGAAGCGGACGCCGAAGAATGCGTCAACGACGCCCTGCTGAAGACCTGGTCTTCTGTCCCGCCGAACCGGCCGGACAGCCTGAAGGCCTACGTCGGCAGGATCACCCGGAACCTCGCTTTCAACCTGTATCAGAAACAGCGCGCCGGAAAACGCGGCGGCGGCAGCTTCGAGGCCGTCCTGGACGAGCTGGCGGAATGCATTCCCGGCGGCAGCGAGCCGGAAGAAGAGATCCTGAAGCAGGAGCTCTCGGCGGAGATCAACGTGTTCCTCGCGGGTCTTTCGAAAGAGAACCGGATGCTGTTCGTCTCCCGCTACTGGTACGCGGACAGCATTCCGGAGATCGCGAAGCGCTTTCGGTTCAGCGAGAACACGGTCTCCGTGCGCCTGAGCCGCCTGCGGGCGAAACTGAAGAAACATTTAACAGAAGGGGGATATATCTGATGAAGAAGGAAGACCTGTTCGAGGCCATGGAAGGCATTGACGCAAGATATGTCGAGGAAGGCCGGGAGGAGCCCGCGAAGAAGCCGGGCAGCTGGGACAAGTGGGTGCGTTTCACCGTCGCCGCCGCGGCCGTCCTGGTGCTCGCCGGCGCGGGAGCGCTCTATTTCGAGAAAAACCCACTCTCGCCGAAAGTAAAGGCGCCGATCGAAAAACACGTGAAGCCGGACGAACCGGCCAAGGACATCCCGGAGATCTACAAGGTCCCGCATTGGGAAGACATGAAAGACGTCCAGCGCTTCTCCTCGTTCCTGCTTAACGGGAAAGAATACCGGACCATGCTGATCCTCGTGCATCCGGAGAACGTCGGGGAGGCGCTCGGGACCGGTACGCTGCGCGGTCAGGATCTGTATACGGATGAGGTCCACACCGCGGATGAAACCGCCTATGCGGTCAAGGGCATCTCAACGGATGCCGCCGTCTGCGTCTGCATGCCGTCGGAACCGGACCGCGCATACGCCTACGTGAACGCTTCGTGGCGCCCGGAAACGCTGGGTGCGTTCATCGGGCAGCTTTCGCTTCGGGAAACCATGAAGACAGGCCTCGTCTATACCGACCGTGGTCCCGACCCGGATATCGTATACGAGGACGTCGCGACGGAAAAAGTCTGGGAAATGCTGCTTTCGGGCGCGGAGGATACCGTGAACGAAGGACCGGATCTTACGGTCGGGAAAAGGATCCTGTCCATCGCGGTGCGCGTGGACCTTCTGGGCAACCATTACAAAACCTTTACACTGACCGAAGACGGGTATCTGATGACCAATCTGCTGGAGACCGGCAAATACTTCCGGATCGGAAGAGAACGGATCGACGCGTTCGTCAAGGAAGTCACGGAGAACCACCAGGGCTACATCTACATCTACGACACGCCGACAGGGGAGGTCGGCATCCCGGAATAAACAGCACCCTGAAAAAGCACAAAAAGAGGCCGGAAAGCATCCGCTTTCCGGCCGTTTTTCTGTCGCGCCTTTTTACCGCTTGATCAGCAGGACCGACAGGTCGTTGACGTTCGTGCCGGTCGGGCCCGTCATCAGCAGGCCGTCGACCTTCTGCAGCGCGTGGTAAGCGTCATTGTCCTGCAGGACGTTGTAGACCTCGATGCCCTGCGCCTTCAGGCGGGCATACGTCGTGTCGTCGACATAGCCGCCGGCCGCGTCGGTCGGGCCGTCGGTGCCGTCGGAGCCCAGGGAGAAGACTGCCGCGTCCCTGACCTTCGCAAGGCCCGGGGCCGCCGCGAGCGCCAGCTCCTGGTTCCGGCCGCCCTTGCCGTGGCCGGTCAGATGGACGACCGTCTCGCCGCCGGCGATGAACGCGAGCGACTTGTCCGTGTCCTGATAGAACTGCGCGATGTTCGCGAGGAATTCGCCGGCGTCTCTGGCCGTGCAGGAAAGGCTCGCCGTCAGCGTCACAGGCTCGTAGCCGAGTTCCCGGCAGATCTTCTCCGCCGCCAGGCAGAGCTGCTTCACGGAGCCCGTGATGTGCGTCTCGACGTTGTTCAGCGCCTTCGGCGTCTCGATCTTGAGCAGCGTCTTCATCTGCTCCGTCATCGTCAGGTTGTAGCGGTCGACGATCGCCTGCGCCTGCTCGAAGGTCGAGGAATCCGGGTATGCCGGACCCGAGGCGATCATGTCGAGCGGGTCGCCGATGATGTCGGAAAGGACGACCGAGAAGACCTTCGCGGGATAGGCGATCATCGCGAACTTGCCGCCCTTCACGGCCGACAGGCGCTTCCGGACCGTGTTGATCTCGGTGATGTCCGCGCCGCAGGCCAGGAACTCACGCGTCAGCCGGTCCAGGTCCTCGACCGGGATCAGCGGTTTCTCGAACAGGGCCGAGCCGCCGCCCGAGAGCAGGAACAGGACCGTGTCGTTCTCCGTCAGGTTCGAGACGGCGTCGATCGCCGCCGCGGTCGCCTTGTAGGAGTTCTCATCCGGGACCGGATGGCCGGCCTCGAACAGCTGCAGGTCCCCGATCGGGCCCATCACGTGGTCGTACTTCGTGACGACGACGCCGCCGTTGATCCTGTCTCCCAGTTCATCGTAGGCAGCCTTCGCCATCTTCCACGCAGCCTTGCCGGCCGCGACCAGGATCAGCTTTCCCGAGCCGAAATCCGCTTCCGCCAGCGCTTTCCGGACCGCCGTGTCCGGCTGCGCCGCTTCAAGAGCGGCCTTGATGATGCTGTCAGCATCTTGTCTTAACGTCATGATCATTCTCCTTTATGATAGATCTTATTGCGGCACCCGCCGCGCTTTTCACTGACTCCAGTATACCACACCCTCCGTCCGCGCACAAACGAAAAGTCATTCTTTTTTCTTTTTGTCCGCCCCTTGCAAAATCCGCCCGTCTTCTTTACAATGAAGCGGTAACGGGGAAGGGGGATTCCTGATGATCAACGCATTCAAAAGAAGTTTCGTCACCTGCTGGGTGGTCCGGCTGATCGCCGTCGCTTTTATCGGTTTTATCTGGGTCCGCAACATCGGGCGGAACGACCCGGTCTGGGTCCCGCTCCTGATGACGGTCCTGGCCGCCGGGGCGGGTTATTTCCTGTCAAAGCTTCTGGGCGAGATGACCGCGGCCGCCGAGAACACGAACCGGCTCGGCATCCTGCACATGCAGCTGGATCCGGAGGCGTTCCTTGCGTCCTACGAGACGATCCCGGAGCGGCTGAAGGCCGGGACGAAGGATCACGCCGTCGCGTCCTCGTACGTGGCGGACGGCCATGACGCGGCCGGGGATCATAAAAAGGCGCTGGAAGTGCTGGACGAAGGCTTCAAGGGCGTCTCGTTCGACAAACAGCCGGCGCTCGAAGGCCTGTATCACGGGAACCGGCTGGGGTATCTTGTCAACTTGGGCGACCTGCAGGAAGCGAAGGCGGAAGGCAGCAAGCTCGAAGAACTGATCTCCTCCTGCCGGAAGGCGAATCCGAACCTTGCCGAAAGCCTGACGTCCGCGCTGATGCTCCGCCGCGCGCGGATCGGCGTCGCGGAAGGCACGAAGATCGATCCGAAGTGGCTGAAGGGCCTGCTCCCGAACGCGCATTTCAAGCTGCGCGAACTCGAGATCTGCCGTACGATCGCCGAAAACGCCCTTTTGGCGGGCGACAGGTCCGAGGCGGCCGAATACCTGACGAAGATCGCCGAAGGCGGCGGAAAGACGTTTTTCGCGGCCTGGGCGCAGGATCAGAAGAAGAAACTGAACCTGTAAGGCTTTTTGTGTAAAAAAACGGCGGCCGAAGCCGCCCGAACCGATAAAAGACCCGGTCTGTCCCGCTTTCGGGACCGGACCGGGTCTTTCTTTTATTTCCGCAGATAGCCCGCCGACACCGGAAACTCGAAGTAGGTCTCCGGATAAGGCTCGTCCTTCAGCATGAAGTGCCACCACTCGCAGGAAAGCGGCACGAAGCCGTTCCGCACCATGCTGCGCTGCAGGATCATGCGGTTCGCATACTGTTCGTCGGTGATCATCTCCCCGCGGTAATCCGGGTGCGAGACCTCGCTGAACAGATCGAACGGGCTGCCCATGTCGACCTCCTTGCCGGTCTTCATGTCCAGCAGCGTCAGGTCCACGGCGGAGCCGCGGCTGTGGCTCGACATCTTCGCGATGTACCCCTTTTCGAACAGCTCCTGCTTCTCGAGCTCCGGGTAGAAATACGGCTTCATGCGTATGTCCTGATCTTCTATGCCCCAGAGCACGAACTGCTTCACGGCGCAGGCCGGGCGGTAGGCGTCGAACACCTTCAGCCGGTAGCCCTGGACGAAAAGCTCGCTGCTTGCGGATTTCAGCGCGCGCGCCGCTTCAACGGTCAGCAGCGCACAGGGTTCTTCATAGCCG
>JAGDBR010000151.1 GCA_017958935.1 Lachnospiraceae bacterium
CGACTATCCGGGCGACGCCCGCACCGTGGACGTCCACGTCCGCCGGCTCCGCGAGAAGATCGAGGACAATCCGGGCGTTCCGAAGTACGTGCAGACGAAGTGGGGAGTAGGGTATTTCTACAGGGATGAAGAAGTTCTTTAAAAGCTTAAAAACCCGTCTGCTGATCATTCTGCTCGCGGCAGGCATCTTGCCGGTCCTGCTGCTGCATTTTCTGATCATCAATACCTACGAAAGCAATCTGATCAACCGCCGTACCAGCGAGATCCGGCAGCGCGTCCATACGATCGCGTCCGATCTGTCGAAGGCGGAGTATGTTTCCGACGGCCTGACGGCCGACATGCAGCAGCGCCTGTCGCTGTATGCCGACGCGTACGGCGGGCGGCTCGTCGTCATCAATCCCATGTACAGCATCTTGTATGACACCTATTCGGCCGATACCGGGCGGATGGTCATTTCGGATGCTGTTTTTTCTGCGTTTTCGGGCAAGGAGTACACGGCGTACCAGCGAAATACGCAGCTTCTGGAATTCGTCGTCCCGATCACCCGGTCCGAGACCGCGGGCCGTTCCGTGACGGGCGCGCTGGTCTTTTCGTCCACGACGGCCTGGCTGCAGGAATCGCTCGAAAAGGTCCGGCACGCGATGCTGATCCTCGAGGCGATCATCCTGTTCATCCTGGTCTTAAGCGGCGTCATGATCGTGCTGCGCATCATGCAGCCGATCCGGAACGCGGCGATGAACGCCGACAAGATGAATTCGGGCGCGCTGACGGACGTCGACTTTTCAAGTCTCCACACGTATCCGGAGATCGACGAGATCATCGACAACACGGAAGACGTCGTGCGGCATTACCAGGACATGGAGCAGATGCAGGAGCAGTTCGTTTCGAACGTTTCGCATGAACTGCGGACGCCGATGACGTCGATCCGCGTGCTGGCCGACTCGCTGATCGGGCAGGAGGGCGTGCCGGAGGAACTGTACCAGGAGTTCATGGGCGACATCTCGAAGGAGATCGACCGCGAGTCCCGGATCATCGAGGACCTGCTGTCAATGACGCGGCTGTCGAACCAGAGCGGCGACATCGACGTGCTGACCGTGAACATCAACGACTTCCTGCTGTCGATCCTGAAAACGCTGAAGCCGCTCGCGGAGAGCCGCGGGATCGAACTGATCTACGAGTCATTCCGCGACGTGAACGCGGACATCGACGAGACGAAGCTGAACCAGGCGATCTCGAACCTGATCGAGAACGCGATCAAATACGACAACGACGGCGGCTGGGTGCGCGTGTCCCTCGACGCCGACCATGAATACTTCTACATCCGCGTGGCCGACAACGGCGTCGGCATCCCGGAGGACGCGATCGAGCACATTTTCGACCGGTTCTTCCGCGTCGACAAGGCCCGCTCCCGGGAGACCGGCGGCACGGGCCTCGGACTGCCGATCGCGCGGCAGATCATTCTGCTGCATTACGGCATGATCAAGGTGGAGAGCAAGGTGGGCGAGGGCTCGACCTTTACGGTGCGCATCCCGCTGAAGCATGTGGAACAGAGGGGGATACGGTCATGAGAAAACGCAGTCTGTTCACCGTGTTCCTGCTCTGTGCGTGTCTGCTGTTCTCTGCGGCATCGTGCAGCAAGCCTTCGCAGGATCCGGACGGGTTCTACATCTATTACAGGGACAATTCCTCGAGCAACCTTTACCCCGTGGCGGCGCTGATCAATGAAAACGCCGAGCAGGACGCGCTGACGAAGGCGGTCTACGACCGGCTCGCGACCGGCGGCGACGGGGCGGACTATACGTCTCCGGTGCCTGCGAACGTGAAGCTGAATGGGATGGAGATGGACGAATACAACCTGCGGATGAATTTCAACGCCGCTTACACGGAGCTGTCCGTGAAGGACGAGCTGCTGCTGCGCGCGGCCGTCGTCAAGACGATGACACAGCTGCCGTTCGTGTCCACGGTCGAATTCTTCGTGGAGAACCAGCCCTATGCGCTGCCGGACGGCACGGTCCTCGGGCCCCAGCAGTCCCGCAGCTACGTCGATCTGATCGGGAACGGCCTGAACGCCTATACGCAGACGACGCTGACGCTGTACTTCTCGACGGAGGACGGACAAAAGCTGCGCGCCGCGACGCAGAAAGCGACATACAACACGCAGTACTCGGTCGAGCAGGTCATCCTGTCGCGGCTCCTTGCCGGACCGCAGGACGAGAGCCAGGGCTTCGCGATCCTGGCGCCGGAAACACGCGTGCTGTCGGTCTCCACGATGAAC
>JAGDBR010000152.1 GCA_017958935.1 Lachnospiraceae bacterium
GTGGGACCGGAAATGGAGTTTTTCCTCTTCGAGACGGATGACAAGGGACTTCCGACGTCCCGGACCGCGGACGCGGCCGGGTATTTCGACATGGCACCGATCGACCGGGGCGGGGACGTCCGGCGGGAGATCTGCTTGACGCTGGAGGAGATGGGCTTCGAGATCGAAGCGAGCCACCACGAGGTCGCCGAAGGCCAGCACGAGATCGACTTCAAGTACGCCGACGCGCTGACCGCGGCCGACAACATCATGACCTTCCGGATGGCCGTCAAGACGATCGCCCAGAACCGCGGCCTGCACGCGACCTTCATGCCGAAGCCGGTGTTCGGGATCAACGGCAGCGGCATGCACACGAATATGTCGCTGTTCAAAGACGGCCGGAACGTGTTCTACGATCCGGACGGAGAGAAGCAGCTGTCGAAGGAAGCGTACAGCTTCATCGCCGGCATCCTGAAGCACGTGCGCGGCATGGCGGCCGTCACGAACCCGCTCGTCAATTCCTACAAGCGGCTGGTCCCGGGATATGAGGCGCCGTGCTATCTTGCGTGGAGCGCTTCGAACCGGTCGGCCCTGATCCGCATCCCGGCGGCAAGAGGGAATTCGACCCGCCTGGAGCTGCGCTGCCCCGATCCGGCGTGCAACCCGTATCTGGCGCTGGCGCTGTGCCTGGCAGCGGGGCTCGACGGCATCGAGAACGGCCTGACGCCGCCCGCGGAGATCACGGAGAACATCTTCGCGATGAACGAAGCGGAACGCAAGGCGCACGGGATCGAGAGCCTGCCCGGCAACCTGCTCGAAGCGGTCGGGCTTCTGTGCGAAGACCCGCTTCTGAAGGACACGCTCGGCCCCCATGTCTTCAGGCAGTACACCGAAGGAAAACGGCGCGAATGGGACGAGTACCGGACCCGCGTGACGGACTGGGAACTGAAAAAGTACATGGTCGTCTACTGACGTCTGAAGTTCGTAAAAACGTTTAAATAAATCTGTTTTTATTCTTGTGCATTTTGCTTAGGCTGTGCTATAATCCGAAATGTATAAGTGCGCAATTTTGTGTCACTGTGTCCCGGAGCCTCCGGCGGCGATCCGGCCGGCTCAAACGACAGCAAACAGAAGGACATTCATTCGTATTTCAGCCATTCAGAGGAGGTCGGAACGAAGAACGATGGATATTAAAAAGGGCAGCTCCTGGAAACGTATATCCGCGTTCCTTTTCGACCTCATTCTTTTTGCGATCACGGCGCTGATCGCGGCGACGCTGATCTCGTGGATCCTGAAATACGACGCGAACCTGGCGTCCTACCAGGAGCGGAAGACCGCCGTCGAGACGGCGTACGGCATCACCTTCGACATTTCCGAGGAGGAGTACCTTTCCTACGACGCGGAGAAGAAGGCGGCCTACGACGCGGCATACGAAGCGCTGAACGCGGACAGTGAAGCCGTGCGGCTCTACATGCTGCTGAACAGCCAGGCGCTCCTGATCGTCAGCTTCTCGCTGCTGTTCGCGTTCCTCGTGCTGGAGTTCGCGGTGCCGATGCTGTTCAAGAACGGCGTGACGCTCGGAAAGAAGATCTTCGGCCTGTGCGTCGTGAAGCAGAGCGGCGTCGCCGTGACGGGACCCGTGATGTTCGTCCGGACGATCCTCGGCAAGTATGCCGTCGAGACGCAGATCCCGGCGTACATCCTGATCATGTTCTTCTTCGGAAGGGCGGATCTGTTCCTGCTGATCCTGCTCGGCGCGATCCTGCTCGTGA
The DNA here is from genome assembly GCA_017958935.1 of Lachnospiraceae bacterium. The sequence continues at coordinate 1,752 of JAGDBR010000152.1, forward strand.
ACGTCGGACTGTTCCTGTTCACGCAGAACCACCTGACGCTGCACGACCTCATCGCCGTGACGGCGGTGGCGGACTACGCGACCCAGAAGATCTTCCCGTCGGAAGAGGAGAAGGCCGCGTACCTGGCGAAGGAAGAAGAGGACCGGATACGGAAGATGCGCGAAGAGAACGTGTTTTCGAAACCCTGACGGGATAAAGCGCCGCGGGCGCCCCGTTCAAAACTATAACGAAGGAATGGAATTGGCCTATGAAAGTCGTATTGAAGAACCTGACAAAAGTCTTCCCCAACCGCAACAAGAAAGTGGGCGGGGACGTCGTTGCCGTCAACAATTTCGATTTTGAGATCCCGGACGGAAAACTGATCGGCCTGCTCGGCCCGTCGGGCTGCGGCAAGAGCACGACGCTCTACATGATCGCCGGTCTCCAGAAACCCTCCTCCGGCCAGATCTTCTTCGGCGAAGACGACGTGACGACGCTGTCGCCCGAGAAGCGCGGGATCGGTCTGGTGTTCCAGAACTACGCGCTGTATCCGCACATGACGGTGCAGCAGAACATCATGTTCCCGCTGCAGAACCTGCGCGGCGACGAGAAGCTCGGCAAGGAGGAGATCCTGCAGAGAACGCAGAACGCCGCAAAGCTGGTGCAGATCGACGAACTTCTGGACCGCAAGCCGAGCGAGCTTTCCGGCGGCCAGCAGCAGCGTGTGGCGATCGCCCGCGCGCTGGTCAAGACGCCGCGCGTCTTACTGCTGGACGAGCCGCTGTCGAACCTCGACGCGCGCCTGCGCCTGCAGACCCGTGAAGAGATCCGCCGCATCCAGCGCGAGACGCTCATCACCACCGTTTTCGTCACGCACGACCAGGAAGAGGCCATGTCCATCTCCGACATGATCGTCGTGATGAAGCAGGGCGTCGTCCAGCAGATCGGCGCGCCGCCGGGCGTCTATGACGATCCGACGAACCTGTTCGTGGCGAAATTCCTCGGCACCCCGCCGATCAACGTCTTCAAGGGCCGCGGCGAGAACGGCAAGGTCCTGATCGGGGACGCGGCTGTCATCGATGCGCCGGGTGTTCCCGACAAGAACGTCTACGTCGGCATCCGTCCCGAGGGCTTCACGCTCGAACCGGACGGCCCGCTCTGCTGCAAGGTCGCCGGCATCGACGTCATGGGCCGCGACATCAGCGTCATCTCGACGCACGACGAGTCCTTGAACCCGAACGTCCGGTCGATCATCTCGGCGGACGAGAAGAAGGGCGTCGGCACCGAAGAGGTCCGCTTCTCGATCAAGCCGCATAAGATCTTCATTTTCGACGGCGAGACCGAAGAACGCATCCCGCTTTCGGAGGTGGAATGATGAAAAAGATCGCGGAAAGCTTTGACAGGTGGAAAGCCTGGATATACCTTCTGCCGGCGATCATTCTGCTGCTGATCTTCACGGCGTGGCCGATCGTGAATACGATCCGGATCTCGCTGCTGGAGGACTACGACACGATGGCGGCCGTGGGCGGCGCGAAATTCGCGTTCGGCTTCGGCAACTTCGCGAAGGTCTTCAGCTACAAGCGGTTCACCGACTGTCTGAAGACGACGATGATCCTCTGCTTCGGCACCGTGCCGCTCTCGACGATGCTGGCCCTGCTCATCGCGGTGTGCCTGAATTCGATCGGCCCGCTGAACAAGTTCCTGCAGACGATCTTCTTCATGCCGTACGTCACGAACTCCATCGCGATCGGCATGGTGTTCGCCGCGATGTTCAACATCGTCGGCAACGCCAGCAGCATCGGCACGATCGAGACCGCGGGCATCATCAACAACGGCCTGCAGTTCATTACCGGCAACCCGAACTACTACATCAACTGGATCAACGCGGGATCGACCTACACGCACAACATCCTGGTCATGATCATTTACATCGTGTGGCACGCGCTCCCGTTCAAGATCCTGATCCTGCTCGGCGGACTCCAGTCCGTGAACAAGCAGTACTATGAAGCCGCGAAGGTCGACGGCGCGTCCCGCGTCCGCACCTTCTGGCGCATCACCGTGCCGCTCCTTTCCCCGATGATCGCATACGTCGTCATCACGGGCTTCATCGGCGGCTTCAAGGAATACACGAGCATCGTCGGTATCTTCGGCGAGACCATGGGCCCCGCGGGAGACGCGAAGCGCCTGAACACGATGGTCGGCTTCATCTACGACGCTCTTTCGAACCATGCAGGGCGCGCCAGCGCCGCCGCGCTGATCCTCTTCGGCATCATCCTGATCGTTACGCTGATCAACCTGTGGGTGAGCAAGAAGCGGGTCCATTACTAAGGAGGTGCAGTCATGGCTGAGATCAAAAACCAGGCTCCCGTCCGCGAGCGCAACATCAGTGCGGAAAAGAAGAAAGCCACGGCCGGCAAGATCTTCTCGAAGGTCCTGACCTACGCCTTCCTTCTGATCATGGCATTCATCGTGATCTTCCCGTTCTACTGGATGATCATTTCTTCCTTAAAGACTTTGGAAGAGTACCGCTACACGATCCCGACCTTCTGGCCGCGGAAACTGGACTTTGACAACTATGCGGAAGCCTTCGCGACCGCGAAGCTGCTGACACTGTTCAGGAACACCGTGATCGTCGGCGTGGTCTCGACGCTTCTGTCGCTCGTCGTGACGGTGCTGTCGGCCTTCGCCTTCGCCCGCCTCGAGTTCAAGGGCAAGAACCTGCTGTTCGGCGCCCTGCTGGCGACGATGATGATCCCGGGCGAGCTGTTCACGATCACGAACTACGCGACCGTCAACGCCTTCGGCTGGATGAACACCTACACGGTCTTGATCGTCCCGTTCCTCGTCAGCGTCTACTACATCTACCTGCTGCGCCAGAATTTCCTGCAGATCCCGAACGAGCTGTATCTGGCCGCCAAGGTGGACGGCACGCGGGACCTGAAGTACCTCTGGAAGGTCATGATCCCGCTGTCCATGCCGACCCTCATCTCGATCACGATCCTGAAGATGATGGGCGCATGGAACTCCTACATCTGGCCGCGCCTGGTCGCGAACGACGACGCGCACGCGCTGATCACGTACGGTCTTCGAAACGCGTTCAAGGATACCTCCGGCAACACGGACTATCCGGTGCAGATGGCTGCAGTCGCCGTCGTCTCGCTCCCCCTGTTCCTGGTGTTCGTCTTCCTGCGGAAGTACATCATGAAGGGCGTGAGCCGCAGCGGCATCAAGGGTTAACAACACTCCCGGGTGTTCAAATAATATTCTGAAAGGAATTTTAAGAAATGAAGAAAAAGTTTTGCGCGCGCCTGGCCATCCTGATGGTCCTGGCCGCAGTCATCAGCGCATGCTCCAAACCGGAAGCCTCTTCCCAGGCACCCGCGCCCTCGAATCCCGAGTCCCAGGCGCCGGAGAGCACGAAGGAACCTGCGCCCCCGGCGGAAGAGGGTTATGACGGCAGCGCTGTCACGATCAAGTTCTACCACACGATGGGCCAGAACCTGAACACGATCCTCGACGAGTACCTTGCAGAGTTCAAGGAGCTCTATCCGAACATCACGGTCGAATGGACGCAGGTCGGCGGCTACCACGACGTGCGCGACCAGATCAAGACCGAGATCACGGTCGGCAACCAGCCGAACATCGCTTATTGCTATCCGGACCACGTCGCCCTGTACAACAAAGCGGACGCCGTGCAGACGCTGGATGAGTTCATTTCCAGCAAGGCGGAAGTGAAGCGCGCCGACGGCACGACCGAGATCATGGGCCTGACCGACGAGCAGATCGCGGACTTCATCGAAGGCTACTACAACGAAGGCAAGGCCTTCGGCGACGGCCTGATGTACACGATGCCTTTCAGCAAGTCCACCGAGGTCATGTACTACAACAAGACCTTCTTCGACAAGAACGGTCTGAAGGTCCCGGAGACCTGGGACGAGATGTATGAAGTCGCGAAGAAGATCAAGGCGATCGACCCGGCCTCCACGCCGGTCGGCTACGACTCCTCCGCGAACTGGTTCATCACCCTTTGCGAGCAGTACGGTTCTCCGTACACGAGCGCGACGGGCAGCAACTACCTGTTCGACAACGAAGTGAACCGCAACTTCTGCGAGAAGCTGAACGGCTGGTACCGCGAGGGCATCCTCACGACCCAGAAACTGTACGGTTCCTACACCTCGAACATGTTCAAGGAACTGAAGAGCTACATCAGCATCGGCTCCTCCGCGGGCGCGACCTACCAGCGTCCCGACAAGGCGGACGGCGTTTATCCGTTCGAAGTCGGCATCGCCCCGATCCCGCAGATCGATCCTTCGAACCCGAAGGCGATCTCCCAGGGCCCGAGCGTCTGCATCTTCAAGAAAGAAAACATGCAGGAAGTCTACGCTTCCTGGCTGCTGGTCAAGTACCTGACGACCTCCGTTCCGTTCCAGGCAGACTTCTCGCGTGTGTCCGGCTACATGCCGGTCATCAAGTCCGTCGACCAGGACGAGATCTTCGCGAAGTTCCTGAAAGAAGCGGACGGCGGCGACTATATCGCAGCCCTGTCCGTGAAGGTCGGTCTGGAGATGGAAAAGGCCTACTTCGTTTCTCCGGCGTTCGTCGGTTCCTCCGTCGCGCGTGACCAGGTCGACGAGCTGCTGAACAAGTGCCTCGGCTTCACCGAAGACAACGGCAGCATCGCGGATCAGATCAAGGGCGCTTTCGAAGACGCGGTGGAAGAGTGCGAATACCAGAGCTGATCATTGATTCGGGTGAGCGGCAATGAAACATTTCAGAAAAATCACAGCCATTTTGCTCGCCGCGCTCCTCGGCGCAAGCCTGTTCGCCTCGTGCAGCAAGCCTGAGCCGACGAAGACGCCGGAACCGCAGACGACTGCCGCTCCGGCGGAAAGCGCAACGGCCGAAGTCCCTTCTTCTTCGGAGGAAGGGACCGGCCCTGCGCCGACAGCGCCCGCGGGCGAGCTCGTTGACTATGCGGGCGAGCTCAAACTGGACATGGACTCCGAAACGAAGAAGCAGGAAGTGACCGTCAAACAGTTCGTCGACGGCGACACCACGCATTTCAACGTCCCGGAGGAGATCATTGAGACCGAAGTCCTGAAGGCGCGTTATCTCGGCGTCAACACGCCGGAATCGACGGGCTCCATCGAGAAGTGGGGCAAGCAGGCGTCGAACTTCACGAAAGAGAAGCTCAGCCATGCGAAGTCCATCATTGTGGAATCCGACGACGCGAACTGGAACTTCGACAATACGACGAGCCACCGCTGCCTGTGCTTCGTCTGGTATCAGCCCGAGGACGGTTCGGATTACCGGAACCTGAATCTGGAACTGCTGCAGGAGGGCTACGCGATCGCGAACAACTCCGGCGGCAACCGCTACGGCGAGACGATGCTGAAGGCGATCGACCAGGCAAAGGAGCGCCTGCTCCGCGTGTACTCGAACGAGAAGGATCCTTTATTCTATGAAGGCGAAGTGCGAGAAGTCACGATCAAGGCGCTGCGCACCGATCCCGACGCGTTCCTGAACACGAAGGTCTCGTTCGAAGGCGTCATCCTCCGCGAGTACAGCAATACGCTTTACGTGGAAGAGTACGACGAGGAAGACGGCATCTATTACGGCATGAACGTCTACTACGGCTTCTCCGCCGACCCGGACTGCCTGGCCTTCATGCAGAACGGCAACCGCGTCCGGTTCGTGGGCAGCCTGCAGTACTATGAAGCCGGCGGCACCTACCAGGTGTCCGGCATCCAGTACAAGCCGAGAAAACCGGAAGAATCCTGCGCGCTGATCAAAGAGAACGCCGGCATGGAATACGTGACGACGGATCCGGCGCTCATGATGAAGGGCAAAAAGTCCGTCATCGTGACGCTGCACAGCGGCGAGGATACATTGGA
>JAGDBR010000153.1 GCA_017958935.1 Lachnospiraceae bacterium
CCGGCGGTCTCGTCCGCGCTTATTCGAACGCGGCCGCGGACGGCATCGCGAACGCCGTGCTGATCCGGAAGTATCCGGCCGCGCTCTGCGAGATCGTCTGCGATTACAATGCCGCCGGCAGGCTGCAGTACTATTTCGCGTCCGAGGACCTGAAGCCGCTGTCGGCGGACTACGGCGCGGAGGTGACGTTCAGGATCCCGGTCCCGGCCGAGAAAGAAGCGGCATTTACCGAAAAAATCACAGATCTGACACAAGGAAAAGGTAAGATCGAGAAGAAACAGGACGTCTGGTGCGGGGAAGCGAACGGCCGGACGCTGACGTTTCCGGACTGAATGAGGGGCGGGCCTCGGGGTCTGCCGCAGGAAAAGACATGGTAAGGAACGACATCAGAAACATCGCCATCATCGCGCACGTCGACCACGGGAAGACCACGCTGGTGGATGAATTATTAAAGCAGAGCGGCGTGTTCCGCGAGAACCAGGAGGTCGCCGAGCGCGTCATGGACTCCAATGCCCTGGAGCGCGAGCGCGGCATCACGATCCTGTCGAAGAACACGGCCGTCACGTACAAGGGCACGAAGATCAACATCATCGATACGCCCGGCCACGCCGACTTCGGCGGAGAGGTCGAGCGCGTCCTGAAGATGGTGAACGGCGTCGTGCTGGTCGTCGACGCGTTCGAGGGCCCGATGCCGCAGACGAAGTTCGTGCTGCGCAAGGCGCTGGAGCTGGACCTGTCGGTCGTCGTCTGCATCAACAAGATCGACCGGCCGGAAGCCCGTCCGGAAGAAGTCGTGGACGAAGTCCTCGAACTGCTGATGGACCTCGACGCGAACGAAAAGCAGCTGAACGCCCCGTTCATCTTCGCCTCGGCGAAGAGCGGGTTCGCGGTGCGCGATCTGAACGACGAGCGGCGCAGCATGCAGCCGCTGTTCGAGACGATCCTGGAATCGATCCCGGCGCCGGAGGGCGACGAGAACAAGCCGGTCCAGGTGCTGATCTCGACGATCGACTACAACGAATACGTCGGCCGCATCGGCGTCGGCAAGGTCGACAACGGCACGCTGTCCGTCAACCAGGAATGCCTGCTCGTCAACCATCACGATCCGACGAAGAAGGAACGGATCCGGATCTCGAAGCTGTATCTCTTCGACGGGCTGAGCCGCGTGGAAGCGAAGAGCGTCACGGTCGGCGACATCGTCGCGATCTCGGGCATCTCGGATGTCCAGATCGGCGACACGGTCTGCGATCCGCTGGCGCCGGAACCGATCGAGTTCCAGAAGATCTCCGAGCCGACGATCTCGATGGATTTCATGGTCAACGATTCCCCGCTCGCGGGGACGGAAGGCAAGTACGTGACGTCCCGGCACATCCGCGACCGGCTGCTGCGCGAGCTGAACACCGACGTGTCGCTGCGCGTGGAGGAGACCGATTCGACGGACTGCTTCAAGGTCTCCGGCCGCGGCGAGCTGCACCTGTCGATCCTCATCGAGACGATGCGCCGCGAGGGCTATGAATTCGCGGTCTCGAAGCCGGAGGTCATCACGAAGAAGGACGAGCGCGGCCGCACGCTGGAGCCGATGGAGATGGTGTACATCGACGTGCCGGAGGAATTCGCCGGCGCGGTCATCCAGAAGCTGGCGCAGCGGAAGGGCGAGCTGCTGGGCATGGGCAACGCGAACGGCGGCTATACGCGCCTGGAGTTCCAGATCCCGTCGCGCGGCCTCATCGGCTACCGCGGCGACTTCATGACCGACACGAAGGGCAACGGCATCATGAACACCGTCTTTGACGGTTACGATATCTACAAGGGCGACATTTCCTACCGGAAGCAGGGCTCGATCA
>JAGDBR010000154.1 GCA_017958935.1 Lachnospiraceae bacterium
GCAGCATATCACTTCTTGGCGGACTTGCATTGTTCCTGTACGGCATGCGGCTGATGGGCAGCGGGCTCAAGGACAATTCGTCCGGTGTGCTGAAACGCATCCTCGAACGCGTCACGAACAACCTTTTGAAGGCATTCCTTCTCGGCATCGTCGTGACGGCTCTGATCCAGTCGTCCAATGCGACGACCATCCTGACGGCAGGTCTCGTGGCCGCCGGCGTCATCTCCTTAAAATCCGCGGTAGGCATCGTCATCGGCGCGAACATCGGTACCACGATCACGGGCCAGATCATCCGGCTCCTGGACGTGAACAGTAACGGCGCTTCCTCCTGGATCGAATTCATCAAACCTTCCACACTCGCGCCGGTCGCGCTCATCATCGGCATCGTGTTCATCATGTTCATCAAGGCCAAAAAGTCTGAGTCGGTCGGCACGATCCTGATGGGCTTCGGCGTGTTGTTTACCGGGCTCCTCAGCATGACCGACGCCGCCGGCGCGCTGACAAGACTCGGCCTGTTTGACGGCGCGTTCGTCCTGATCGGCGACAATCCGCTGATCGGCGCGGCCGTCGGTGCCGTACTGTCCTTCATTCTGCAGAGCGCTTCCGCGACCGTCGGTGTCGTGCAGGCGTTTTCGACGACCGGCGCGCTGGCATTCCGAGGCATTTACGCGGTGCTCCTCGGCATTTACGTCGGCTCCAGCGCGATCACCTGCATCATCTGCTCGATCGGCGTCAAGGCAAACGGCAAACGCGTCGGCATGGTGAATCTGCTGTTCAACGTGGGCAAGGCCGTGATCGTCCTGATCGTGATCCTGATCCTCCACGCGCTCGGCGTCCTCGATTTCATCTGGGATAAGACCGCGACGAGCGGCCTGATCGCCAATACGAACTCCATTTTCAACATCGGCGCGGCGCTGGTGCTGCTGCCGATGGCGCCGCTTTTTGAAAAGACGAGCCGGATGCTTGTAAAGAACGACAAGGAGCCGGTCAGCCGTTATCAGGAGAAGTTTGAAGCGCTGAACCCGAACTTTTACCGGACGCCCGCGATCGCGTTCCGCTCCGCTTACGACGCCCTGCTCACGATGTTCGATGCCGCGAAGCGGAACATCGACGCCGCGTACGCATTGCTTTTCAAATACGACGAAAACGTCCACCGTCACATTGAAGCGGAAGAGGCGGAGATCGACCAGTTTGCCGACCGGCTGAGCAACTACCTCGTCGAATTCTCGCCTTACATCAAGCAGGAAGACCACGTCGCGATCATGACGGAATACTATAAGATCACGTCCGAATTCGAGCGCCTCGGCGACCACGCGATGAACCTCGCGGAGGAGGCGAAGGCCCTGCGCGACGAGGACCTTTTCTTCAGTGAAGAGGCCGTGTATGAATTCGGCGTCCTGAAGGACCTTCTGGACCGCGTCATGGGCAATGCGCGTGAAGCCGTTTACCACCGCTCTTCAGAGGCTGCCCGCTCGGTCGAGCCGCTCGAGGAGGTCGTCGACGACATGATCGAGACCATCCGCGCCCACCATCTCACGCGCCTCACGCTCGGCGAATGCCGTGTCGAGATCGACAGCATTTTCCAAAACATCATGACAGACATGGAACGTATTTCCGACATCTGTTCGAACATCGGGCTTGCCGTGCTCGTTCGTATCTACCCCGAGCAGGTGACGCTTTCTCACGATTACACGGCCGCGCTTCACCGCGGCGAGGACGAGACGTTCAACCGCATGTACGAAGAGGCCTACGGCGAATTCTACACCCGCCTGAACGCCTGGAAGAAGAAAAAGTCCGTCGAGGCCGCGGAAGAGAAGGCGGCAGAGGCGGAGAAGGCAGACACATGAGCGTCGTTTGACAGATGAAATACCGGTTTGTACGGGCGGTCCGGCAGGGCCGCCCGTTCTGTATCCTGCTTCCGCGGGTCTCATCGGCCGGCGGTCCAAAGATCATTTCACGATAGAGGAGATCCGGCTCTCCATAAGGCCGGCGATATGC
>JAGDBR010000014.1 GCA_017958935.1 Lachnospiraceae bacterium
AGAGGATCGTCACGTCGAGGACGCGCACGTCCCGGCACTCCTCCATGTAGATGCATGCGACGCGGAAGCCGAGCGGCGTCCGGATGCCCCAGTAATGGCCCCAGAGCGCCTCCCCGTTCCCGGTCAGGATGCCTTCGCCGTCGATCAGGACGTTCTCGGCATGGCCGGCGTAAATGAGTTCGTTGTTGTGTTTGCTCGGGATCTGCGCGTAATCCTTCTCGTCGGCGCTCGCCTGCATGCGCGCGCCGTGCTCGAAGTGCAGGTTGACGTTGCTCTTCAGGATGATGCCGCCGCTGTAGAACACGCCGCCCGCAGGCACGACGACCCGGCCGCCGCCCGCTGCGTGGCAGGCGTCGACTGCTGCCTGGATCGCGGCCGTGCAGAGCGTTTTTCCGTCGGGGACCGCCCCGTAGCTCCGGATATCGAAGTCCATGGTCAGCCCTCCGCGCACGCGATCAGCGGAAGCCCGCCTTCGGCAGCGCCGTACAGGCGGACGTTCTCCGTGAAGACGTCCCTGACGTTCTCAAAATAGAGCGCGGACATGTCCTGGCCCTTCGCGCCCTCGTCCTGATAGACGGAGACGTCGCGGACCGTCAGGCCTTCGGCGCAGCGGAACGCGATCCAGGCCGGCGTCTGGACGAGCGCGGTCTCATTGCCGTTGTTTTTCGCGGTGCGGTCGTTCGAGCCCGCCGATTTCTGGCGGATCGAACGGTCGGCCGCTTTCTTCGCGCGGATCGTGATGTTCGACAGCGTGAGGTTCTGGATCGGCGATTCGGGCACGGACTGGAAGACGGCGTTCACGTCGCTGGAAATGTGCCAGTTCGTGAAGGACACGTCCCGGACGCGGCCGAGCCGCGAATGGTCATGCCGCTTCTCAACGTCGATATACATCGGGATCGAAGTCTTCTGGTGCTCCTTGTCCGCGTAAGTGTAGCTGATGTTGTGGAAGCTGATGCGCTCCATCGTCGCGCCGTCCTTCACGAACATGCCGCAGCCGACGGTCGTGTTCCGGATCGTAATGTTCGAGAACCGCAGGTCGGAGAAATCCGAATGCGACTCGGTGCCGATCTTGATCGCGGCGCAGGAGGTCTCGAGCACGCAGTTCGTGACCGTGATGTTCCGGCAGGGCGCCCCGGGCCGCGTCGTCTTGATGACGATGCAGTCGTCGCCGGCCGTGATGTGGCAGTCGGAGATCGTGACGTTCGTGCACGAATCCGGGTCGATGCCGTCGGAATTCAGGTGGAAATAGTTGTTGTGGATCTTCACGCGGGTCACGAACACGTCTTCGCAGCCGCGGAAGTGCAGCGTCCAGGAATCGGAGAAGAGCACCGTGATGTCCGAAATGAGGACGCGCTTGCTGTTCTCGATGACGATCATGCCGATCCGGAAGGGCGGCGGCGTCGGCAGGCCCCAGTAACGGCCGAAGTCTTCCTGGCCCGTGCCCTCGATCACGCCGTTGCCGGAGAAGCGGACGTCCTCCAGCCCGTCGCCGTAGAACAGCACGACGCGGTTGAACGTGTCGTTCGTCGTTTCGGAGATCATGCTCGCGGTGTAATCCTCGCGCGTCCGGCTCGCGATGATCTTCGCGCCCGGCTCAAAGTGCAGGTCCACATGGCTCTTCAGGCGGATGCCGCCGCACAGGTACTGTCCGGGCGGCAGGACGACGCGGCCGCCTCCCGCGGCCGAGCAGTCGTCGATCGCCTGCTGCAGGGCCTTCGTGACAAGCGCGGAACCGTCGTTCGCCGCGCCGTAGGAGAGAATGCTGTGATCCATGGCAGAATGCTCCTTTTCTGTGATCTTGTTTTCAGTGTATCATACGGAGGGCGCGGACACAATCACGCGGTGGGTCTGCTCCGGTCCTCCGAGAAGCGCGTGTAGAGAAAAAGTCCGAGAATGACGACCAGACCGCCGGCGATCACGTACGGACCGGGGATCTCCCGGAACAGCAGGATGCCGAGGATGCTCGCGAAGACCGGCTCCAGCAGCTTCGCCGCGGAGATGAAGGCCGCGCTCTCGTATTTAAGCCCCCAGCTGAAGACGCTGTGTCCGAGGAGCGTGCAGAAGACGGCCATTCCGAGCGCGACGAGCCAGTTCACGGGCGCGTAGCCGCCGACCGGCGTGCCGGAGAACAGGACGATCAAAAGCACCGTGACGGCCGCCGAAGCATAAACGAGGGACGTGTAGGCCGTCGTGGAGATCCGCTTCCGGCAGGTCCTGCCGATCATCGTGTAGACCGCCATGAAGGCCGCGCCGGAAAGCGCCAGCAGGTCGCCCTTCAGCACGTCCGGGCCGCTCCCGGCGTCCGCCATCGCGATGACGACGCTGCCGGCGAACGCCAGCACGATGCCGATCCAGGCCTTCGCGGGGATCTTTTCATGGAACAGGAACAGCAGCATGAAGGCCACGAAGAACACTTCCGTGTCGACCAGGACGACGGAAGAAGCGATCGACGTGAACTTCAGCGATTCGAAATAACAGGTGAAATGCAGGCCGAGGAACAGGCCGCTGAGGACGCAGAGCAGCAGGTCCTTCTTCGCGAGCGTCTTGAGCTCCTCCCTGCGGAAGGCCAATGCGGGCGGCAGCAGGAGAAGAGCCGCGATCACGACGCGGTACAGGACGACGACCATGGACGGCGCTGTTGCAAAACGGAAGAGCGGCGCGGAGACCGAGGCTCCGAGCGCTCCGAGAATGATGATCATCTTTTTCATGGTTTTATTGTAGCTTTATGCACCTGCCGTGTCAATCCGCGCAGGGCTTTCCGGCAGCTCCGGCGGTCTCCGCGACCCCTTCCGCCGCCCTTTCCCGCACAAATCCGAAAAAAGTGATTAACAGCGCGCGGTTTTTATGCTAAAATACATTATCTATAGCCTTATGAATGAAGAGGAGCAGGACCATGAGAGAACGGATCTTAGGGTATCTGAAGAACAACAGCCGTTTCGACCTTTCGGAAATGTCTGTGTTGCTGGGGATGGATGAGACGGCGATCGCGAATGAGATCGCGGCCATGGAGAAGGAAGGCGTGATCCGCGGCTACCTGACGCTGATCGACTGGGAGAAGACGTCGAATGAGCGCGTGAGCGCGATGATCGAGGTCAAAGTGACCACACAGCGCGACCGCGGTTTCGATTCCGTCGCCGAGCGCATTTACCGCTACGACGAAGTGGACAGCGTGTACCTCGTGTCCGGCTCCTTCGACCTGATGGTGCTGAT
>JAGDBR010000155.1 GCA_017958935.1 Lachnospiraceae bacterium
ATATCAACAGCCCCGACGAGGCGCGCAACGTCTGGACCATCGAGCTGCCCTTCCTGATCGCCTCCGTGCTGATGGTCATCTCCGCGCTGGTCCTGTTCTTCACGATCCGGGAAAACAAGCTCGCCGAGGAACTGAAGGAAGAGATGGCGCTCGGAGAGAAGTACGCCGCGATCGAGAATCCGGTGGACGACGACGCGCCCATGACTCCGGCGAACCGGAAGATGCTGCTTGCCATCCTCGGCGCGGAGTTCCTCTGGTTCATGGCGGACAACGCGCTCGGCACCTACATCGGCAACTACGTCATCTACTATCTGAACGCGGCCTCCTCCGGCACGATGATCCTGACGATCATCGGCGGCGTGGCCTCGGTCATCGGCTTTGCGACAGCCGGCTCGATCGCCGACAAGATCGGCCGGAAATGGACGATCGGCACCGGCCTTCTGATGTCGGTCGCCGGCCTGTTCCTGATGATCTTCGTGGCGCCGACGATGAAGGTCACCGGCGCGAACGGCGAATACGCCTTCCCGGCCCTGCTGTATGCGGTCTTCGTGATCAAGGGCTACGGCATGGCGCTCGTGCACAACTGCTCGTTCCCGATGGTCGTCGAGCTCTGCTCGTCGAAGCAGATCGGCAAGTTCACGGGCTATTACTACACGGCGTCGATGTCCGCGCAGACGGTCACCCCGATCCTGCTGGGCCTGTTCTTCAACATGACGATGGCATGGCGCGCGCTGCCGGTCTACGCGACCGTCCTGCTGGCGTTAAGCGCCTGCGTCTTCATCCTGCTCGTCAAGAACATCCGGGCGAAAAAGGTGGAGAACGCGAAGGGGCTCGAGGCCCTCGATTCCGCGGATTAATGCTTGTCAACACAGGCATTGTCTGATATATTATTCTTAAATTTGGGGCAGAAGGGCAGCCTTAGGCCCCCTACATCATTTCTCAAAAAGAGAGGTATTTGAGATGGCAGAAACAATCAAACGTGACGTGAAAAAGACTTCCGACGCGGCGAAGAAGACCGTCGAGACCGCGAAGAAGACGGTGAACGAGGGCGAAAAAGAAGTCAAGAAGGTCGTGAAGTATACGACGGATACGGAAAAGAAATCCTCCGGCAAGAACGTCGTTCCGGCGAAGAAGAACGAGAACGCGACCGGCCTGCGCATCGGCGCGGTCGTCCTGTGGCTGCTTGCGATCGCATGCGAAATCATGGCGATCCTGGTGTTCACCGGCAAGGTCGAACTTCCGCTTCCGATCCCGACGGCATGGATCGCCGTGATCTTCATCGTGCTCGACCTGATCTTCCTGATCATCGGCTCCCAGCTGTGGAAGCGCGCGAACCATAAGGATCCGGTCTCCGAGAAGAACAAACTGAAATTCTGGCTGTGGAACAACATGGGCGTGATCGTCGCGATCGTCGCGTTCCTGCCTCTGCTGATCATTGCGCTGACCGACAAGAACGCCGACAAGGAATCCAAGAAGATCGTCGCGATCGCCGCGGCCATCGCGCTCGTCATCGGCGGCCTGTGCGGCATCGACTATCATCCGATGTCCGAAGAGAAGGCGAATACGGCTGAAGCGGTCCTGCAGGACACGAACGTCTACTGGACGAGCGGCGGCTCCCGTTATCACCTCGATGAGGACTGCCAGGCACTGGCGAATTCCGCCGAGCTGAAGGTGGGCACCGTCGACGAAGCGATCCACAGCTACGCGAAGGATTATCTCTGCAAGTTCTGCATGGGCAAGCACGTGGAAGAGAATGCGGATCTCGCAAATCTGGTATACGGGGCGCAGTAACGCGCCGCTTTGAGAAAAGGGGAAAAGCAAATGGCTGAAACGAAGAAAAAAGCGGTCAAGGGCGAGGAAGTCTCTCTTGATCTCACACCCGCTGCACCGATCCTGGATGCCGCGGCCATCATGACGCCTGAGAACATCAAGGCGATCGCGAAAGAGACCGGCGAGACCCAGAAGACCGTCAAGGCGGTCCTCGGGGAAGCGATCCCGGCCATCTCCGGCGCCGTCGCGTCCCGCTCCACGTCAAAGAGCGCCGCGACGTCGATCCTGAGCTCGATCATGGGCGGCTCGGGCGCATCCGGCAAGTCCACGAACTCGATCCTGACGGCGGTCCTGCCGCTTCTGCTGAACTACTTCACCGGCTCCGGGAACAGCAGCAACAGCAGCAGCAAACCGAAGGAAGACAACGGCAGCGTCCTGACCTCGCTGTTCTCGAACATGCTGGGCGGCGGTTCCTCGTCTTCGTCCTCGTCCTCCGGACTGAACGTCGGCTCCCTGCTGGGCAGCCTCGTCAGCACGGATACGTCTAACGAGACGAAACCGGCTTCTTCCACGACCACGAACGGCAAGAAGAAAAAGAAAAAGAAGGACGAAAAGAAAGAAGAAGTGAAGATCGAAGAGGAGAAGAAGGACGATTCGGGCGACAGCCTGCTCGGCTCCATCCTCGGACTCTTCAAGTAACGGCTTCGACCGTCCGGGTACGGACGGACAAATATTGAAGGGCGCAGTTAGATCAACTGTGCCCTTTTTTAGAAACCGCGCCCGGCGCCGTATCGCCGGGGAGGATGGCGGAAAAGCCGGCAGTTGGCCGGCAAAAATGCCGGCAGTTGGCCGGTAAAAATGCCGGCAGTTGGCCGGCAGGAGACCGGAGGCATCATGAAGATCAACGCGTTACTGATGAACGAAAAAGACAACGTCGTGACCTGCGTGCAGGAGATCGCGGCCGGCGGCGTGATCGTATACAGAAAAAAAGACGAGCTGTGTTCGCTGACGGCGAAGCAGGCGGTCCCGAACTGCCACAAGGCCGCGCTGTGCGCGCTGAAGGCAGGGGACGAAGTCCTGAAATACGGGGAACTGATCGGGCGGCTGACCGAAGACGTGCCCGCGGGCGGGCTCATCGACCATACGAATCTGGTCTCCGTACCGCGCGATTACGCCGGCGAGTACGTGGACGACGAGGCCTGCGGATGTGCCGGGCAGGATACTGCGTGCGAAGAGCGGGCCGCAGGGAAAGCAAAAGACGCAGCGGGTGCGGACGAAGCCTGGTTCTGGGGCTATAAGCGGAAAGAAGGCCGCGCGGGCATCCGGAACCACGTGCTGATCCTGCCGACCTGCGCCTGCGGCTCGGAGAGCTGCAGGATCGTCACATCGCAGGTGAAGGGCGCCGTGAACATCGTCTTCAACACCGGCTGTTCCGACGTGCAGGCGAACACCGACATGTCCCAGAAGGTCCTTACGGGCTTCGCAC
>JAGDBR010000156.1 GCA_017958935.1 Lachnospiraceae bacterium
TCGTCGGTCCGCACCGTCCTGCCCGGCAGGGATTATTTCATTCCCGAGACACAGGGCAAACGGGACGTCTTCTCCGAGACCGAAAGCACTTTCCGCGCGTCGCTGAAAGCCGGCGACACGCTCTCGGAAGCCGTGTCCGCGCATTACACCGGTTTCAGCACGCAGGCCGTGTCGGAATTCCTGTTCGAGAACGGCTTCGCGCCCGAGACCTTCGTGTCCGCTTTGGACGAAGCCGGGACCGCCCGCTTCTGCAGCGCGTTCTTCCGGTATCTTGACGATATCCGGAACGGCCGGTTCCGCCCGGCGGCGGCCTATGAGAACGGCACGCCGGTCTCCTTCAACGCGATGGGCCTGCCGTCCTATGAGACGAACCCTTCGCTGTACCGCGTCGTTTCGTTCGACAGCCCGTCCGCCCTGCTCTCGACCTATTACCGGGAGCGCAACGCTTCGACGAACATGAAGCAGCGGTCGGCGGACCTGAAACGCGCCGCGTCGACGCTTCTGGAGCGCGCCGTGAAGAAGGAAGCGCTGCAGAAGAAGCAGCTGAAGGACGCCGGAAAAAGAGACCAGTACAGGCTGTACGGCGAACTGCTGAACGCCTATTCCTATTCGCTGCCGGTGGGCGAAAAGACCGTCACGGTCCTGAATTATTACGACAACACCGAGCTGACGATCCCGGTCGATCCCGACCTCTCGATCAAGGACAACGCAAAGCGCTTCTTCGACCGCTACGCGAAGCAGAAACGCACGGCGGACGCCCTGACCGGCCAGCTGCAGGAAACGGAAGCCGAGATCGCGCACCTCTCTTCCGTCGTCCAGGCCATCGACATGGCGCAGGACACCGAAACGCTGTCGCAGATCCGCGAAGAGATGGAGGAGGCGGGCTACCTGAAGCGTCCGGCCGGCAAGGGCCGGGCGAAGGCGCAGACACGGTCGAAGCCCTGGCACTACCGCTCGTCGGACGGCTTCGACATCTACGTCGGGAAGAACAATCTCCAGAACGACGAGCTGACGTTCAGGACGGCCGGGCCGCGCGACCTGTGGTTCCACGCGAAGCACATGCCGGGCTCCCACGTCATCCTGAAGACGGACGGCGCCGAGGTGCCGGACCGCGCATATGAAGAAGCGGCCGCGCTCGCGGCCTACTACTCTTCAGGCCGGAACAGCGCAAAATGCGACGTCGACTACGTGGAGAAAAAAGAAGTGAAAAAACCGGCAGGCGCGAAGCCCGGCTTCGTCGTCTACTATACGAACTACTCGATGACGGTGGCGCCCTCGAAGGACCGCGTCACGCTCGTCGAATAAAGGAGTCCCATGAAACCCAACACCAGAAACTGGATCATCTCAGGCATCATCTTCTCGCTCGCGGTCATGTTCACCGTTTTCTGCGGACTCGGCATCGCGAACATGAGCAGGCCGGAACCGACCGTGCCCGAATCGGCGTCCGAAGCGCCCTCCGATGTGCCGGCCGATTCTTCCGAAGCGCCGCAGTCTTCCTCCGAGGTCCCGCCGGTCTCCACGAAGGAGCCCGCGAGCGTCGTTCCGTCCACCGACGAGAACAAATCGTCCGGGCGGATCCGGCAGCTTTCCGACGCGGAGCTGAAGGTCATTGAAGAGAAATTCCTGGACATTCCGCAGTTCTACGACATCTCGGGAGAACGGGACGACGAGAACCGCTCCGAGGCCGCCGTCAACTATTACAGCACGTTCTCCCTGAAGTACAAGCAGGTCTACGTGTTCAATCCGCAGACGCGCTCCGACGTCTCGCTCTGCTTCATCCTGACGGACGAATACGGTTATACCGAAAAGGTCCTGGACATCCTGAAGGAGAACAA
>JAGDBR010000157.1 GCA_017958935.1 Lachnospiraceae bacterium
ACGACGGCGACCACGACGCCGACGAGATCTTCACGTCCTGGGGCAAAGAAGGACCGAAGAAGTTCGAGCGCGCGGCGCTGCAGAACGCGCTGGAGGTTCTGTCCTCCGCCGAGAACTGCGGCATCATCCTGCGCGCGAAGGGCATCGTCCCGCTGACGGACGGCACGTGGGCGCATTTTGACCTGGTGCCGGGCGAATACGAGATCCGCGAAGGCGCGGCCGACTACACGGGCAGACTGTGCGTGATCGGCTCCGAACTGAAGGAAGACAAACTGGCCGAACTGTTCGGCTTTTAAGGAAAAGACAGGGGTCGGGCGCCTGTGCTGAATGAAGCGGACGCTGACCGGAGGATACCCGCATGAAGAACGATCCTACAGTTCCGGTCTATGTGCTGACCGGTTTCCTGGACGGCGGAAAAACGAATTTCCTCAAATTCACGATGGCGGAGGACTATTTCAACGACGGTTCCAGGACCGTCCTGATCCTCTGCGAGGAAGGCGAGGAGGAATATGAAGACGCGTTCCTGAAAAAGACGCGCACGAAAAAGGTCCTGCTCGAGAACGAAGAGGACATGACGCCGGAATTCTTCGAGAACGTGCAGGCCGAGTACCGGCCGGACCGCGTCCTGATCGAATACAACGGGATGTGGGACATCACGAAATTCATCGGCACGCAGCTGCCGGAGCACTGGCTCGTCTATCAGATCATTTCGGTGTTCGACGGACCGAGCTTCAGGCTCTATCTGAACAACATCAAGATGGCCGCGATGACGCTGCTGACGTCGACGGACATGGTCATTTTCAACCGCTGCGACGAGAACACCGACCTGGTGCTGTACCAGCGGACCGTCCGTTCCGTGAACCAGCGCTGCGAGCTGGTCTTCGAAGACAAGAACGGCAATGAGATGGAATGCCCGGAGCCGGACCTTCCGTATTCGGTCGAAGGGCGCGAACTGACGATCACCGACAAAGATTACGCGACCTTCTACCTGGACGTGTCCGAGCATCCGGAGCGCTATGTGGACAAGCACATCACGTCGCTGATCCAGGTCATGCAGAACCGCACCTTTCCGAAGAACGTGTTCGTCGGCGGGCGGCGCGCGATGACATGCTGCGAGGCGGACATCCGCTTCCTGCCGTTCATCTACATCTACGACAAGGCGAAAAGCATCGCCGGCCAGTCCTGGGCGTACGTGACGGCAGTCTTCAAGTGGGAATTCCACGAAGGCTATCAGCAGGAAGGCCCGGTCTTCTACGTGGAGGACCTGAAGCTGGCGAATCCGCCCGCGGACGAGCTGGTCTATTTCTGACGATTCTCTCCGGCAGGGGATGCCGCGGCAGGCGTCCTGCGGCCGGAAACATTGAGGCATGATATGAGCAAGACAGTTGCGGAATCCGACGGCACCCTCGTCGAGAATATTCCGTTCCCGGATGACGTACAGCCGGAAGAACAGCCCGGCGAACGTCCCGCAAAAAAGAAAAAGAAGCATTCTTTCTTCGGCACGCTGCTGAAGATCCTGATGATCCTCGTGATCCTGGTCTTCGGTGCGCTGTTCGCCTTTTATCAGATCAAACTGAACAAGATGTACAAGGCTTCCGGCAGCGAAGTCTTCAGCAAGGCCGACGTTTACTGCGATGAGGAAGCGAGGAGCTACCTGAAGAAGACGGGCCTCCGCTACCAGTCGATCCTGATCTACGGCGTCGACGCACGGAATTCTGTGGACCTTCTGAAGAACACGAACGCCGACACCGCGATCCTGCTGGTGATCGACAATCTGACGCACCGGGTGCAGCTCGTCAGCATCCACCGCGACATGTTCACCGAACGCGCTTCGGGGGGCAGCGGCAAGCTGACGGACATCTACGCAGGCTACGGCATCAAGGAAAGCATGGACACGATCAACCGGTCGCTGGACCTGCATGTGACGGAGTACGTGGCCGTGAACTGGTTCGCGCTGGCGAAGGCCGCGGACCTGCTGGGCGGGATCGACCTTTTCCTGACGTCTGCCGAAGTCGACTTCATCAACTTCCGCATCGAATACACCGCGCCGGTCCTGGGCGAACCCGTCACGTACCTGGAGAACAAGGGAGACGGCATCTACCGCATGAACGGCGTGCAGGTGGTCTGCCATTGCTCGAACCGGGCTGTCGGCCGCGACGACATCAGCCGGGCCGAACGACAGCGGGATGTCCTGTCGGCCATGTTCGCGGCCGCGAAGACGAAGGACCTGAAGACGCTGAACGCTGTCGTCGATCGGATGCTGCCGGATATTTCGACGAACCTCAGCGCACTGAGCCTGACGCTGATGACCTTTGACGTGATCGGGATGAAACTGGACGAGTCCCGCATATTCCCGTTCAAGTACATCGGGCAGAAGGACCTCGGTCCCTCGTACGTGTACTGCGACACGCTGATCTCCAACGTATCCGAGCTGCACAAGGTGCTGTACGGCACGGAGGACTACAAGCCTTCGAAGACGGTGCAGGGCGTGAGCGCGTTCATCGACGCCTACAGGGCGGAGCACCCGTAAGGCGTACGATAAAAGGACTTGTCCGGGACGTCCGGATGGAGTATAGTATCAGTATTATTTACTGAAAGGTATCTCATGTACAGACGGAAACGGTCCACCTGGCTCAAGCATCTGGACTTCATGTTTTTCGATATCATAGCGCTGAACCTGGCCTACATCATCGCGTACGCGATCCGTTTCCCCGGCCGGGGGCTTCCGTATGCCGACACGCATTACCGGCAGGTCATCATCGTTTACATGGTCTGCCTGCTGCTGACCGGCTTCATGCTGAACAGCTACAACAAGATCCTGAAGCGTTCGTTCTTCCGGGAGATCCGCGCGCTGTTCGCGGACACGCTCATTTCGTTCGCCTTCCTGATCCTGTTCATGTTCGTCCTGCATCTGACCGATTACTATTCGCGTATCGTGCTCGGTCTGACGGCGGTGCTGTTCGCGCTGCTAGCCCTGCTGCTCAGGACGGTCTGGAAGAGCCTGATCCTCTGGAATATCCGGCGGCAGGCGAAACACAGATCCGGCAATACACGATCGCTCCTGATCATTTCCGAAAAGGCGCTCGCGCCGGCGATCATCGCAGACGTACGGAAGGACATCGGCGAGCCGCTGGACATCAACGGCCTGATCCTGACGGACGGCACCGGGGAAGAGCAGGAGAT
>JAGDBR010000158.1 GCA_017958935.1 Lachnospiraceae bacterium
CAGTTCGCGCCGGGGAGCTCCGCGCGGATCGCCGGGAACTTCTCGTCCACGGGGACGCTCATGTATTTTGCGGCGATCGAAAGCAGGACGGCCGCAACGAGACCAATGCCAGCGACGATGAGGGTCGCGAATAAGATTCCGTTCATTCCGCCCTCCTTTACTTAAACAGGTTTTCCGCAATGCCGGCAAAGCCCATGAATGTCATGCTGGTGAGTGCTGCCGCAACGAGCGTGATCGGCAGGCCTTCGAAGCATTTGGGCGGCTTTGCTTTTTTCAGCGCCATCCGTACGCCGGAGAACAGGACGAGTGCGAGGCCGAAGCCAAGCCCTGCCGAAAAGCCGTTCACGGCGGACTGGAGGAACGTGTATTCTTCCGAAATGTTGAGGAGCGTGACCGCGAGGACCGCGCAGTTCGTGGTGATCAGCGGCAGGTACACGCCGAGCGCCTCATAAAGGGGCTTGATGAATTTCTTCAGGACGATCTCCACGAACTGGACGAGCGCCGCGATGACGAGGATGAAGATGATCGTCGAAAGATACGTGATGTTCAGAGGGATCATCACGTATTTGTAGATCACCCAGGTCACCATCGAAGCGAGCGTCATGACGAAGATGACCGCGCCGGACATTCCGAGCGAGGAGTCGACCTTCTTGGAAACGCCGAGGAACGGGCAGATCGCGAGGAACTGGACCAGCACGTAGTTCTCGGTGAAGACCATCGTAAACGTGATAAACAGAAGTTTTGCTGCACCGGTCATGACTGCACCTCCTGTTCTTTCAGGGCGGCGGGCGTTTCATTCACGTCCCGGATGCGGCAGTTTTCACTGCACGCGCCGCATTTTCCGTCACAGCCGATCCTCGGCTCGAACTTCTTGCCGTGTTTTCCGAGGACGTAGATCAGGATCGCCATGAAAATGCCGAACATCAGGAAGCCGCCGGGCGTCTGCACGAGGATGCCGATCTGGTAGCCTTCGGGGATAATGCGGTAGCCGAGGAGCGTGCCGCTGCCGAGGAGCTCACGGACGACGGCCATCGCGACGATGACGAGCGTGTAGCCGATGCCCATGCCGAGTCCGTCGAGAATGCTGTCGCCGATGCTGTTCTTGCTCGCGAACATCTCGGCACGTCCTAAGATGATGCAGTTCACGACGATCAGGGCAAGGAAAATGCCGAGGGATTCGTAAAGATCCGGCAGATACGCCTCAACGACCATCTGAACGAGGGTCACGAACGCCGCGATGACGACGATGTAACAGGGGATCCGGACCTTGTCCGGAATGACTTTCCGAAGGAGCGAAATGACCGCGTTGGAGCAGACGAGGACGAAGGTCATCGCAAGCCCCATGCCGATCGCGCCCGACACCGTGACCGAGATCGCGAGCACCGAGCAGCAGCCCAGGAGCAGGATCAGCACCGGATTCTCCTTGAAAAGACCGTTGGTAAAGATCTTCAGCTTGTTCTTCATTCCGCCGCACCTCCTTTCACCAGACTGTCAAATGCTTTCAAGACCGCCGAGACGCCCTCCTTCACCGCTTTGCTGGAGTAGGTCGCGCGGCTGATCGTATCGACCTCGTCCGCGGAGCCCTGGATGCCGACGTACTTGCTGAGATAGCTCTCTTCGCCCGCCTTGGAGCCGACGCCGGTCGTTTCGGTCGAGACGTTCGCGATCACGCGGATCACCTTGCCCTCGGGCGACAGGGAGACCGTGACGACGACGTCGCCGCCGTAGCCCTTCCGGCTCGCCGTGAAGACGTAGCCTAAGCCGTTGTTCTCCCGGTAGGCGTCGTTGATGCCGAGGTCTTCCGTGACTTCCATCTCGGTGAAC
>JAGDBR010000015.1 GCA_017958935.1 Lachnospiraceae bacterium
GGAAACGGCCGACGGCACGGTGTATCAGCCGGGTGACGCGCTGATCGTGAACCCCGAATATGTGAAGGACGGCGAGATCCCGCTGACCGCGATTTGGGAAGAAGTCCCGCCGACCGGCGAGAGGACGGCGGCGCCTTTCTGGACGCTGCTCCTGTTCGCTTCGATCGGCGGCCTGATGTTCGCCGGAAAGAGGCGCTGCTCTTCAGAGGAGTGATTCCATGAAAAAACGATCGATCAAAGAGGCACCGTGGTATCCGAACGCAGTGGCCGGCTGCATTGCCGTGACGCTGCTCGTGGTGCTGTTCTGCTTCCCTGACGTCTGGGCGGCGGTGCGGAAGTTCTTCGGTTTCTTCCGCCCGGTCATCCTGGGATGCGTGATCGCCTACATCGTGAATCCGCTCTCGAAATTCCTGGAGCGTACGGTGTTTAAAAAAGTCAAAAAGGAGAACGTGAGGCTGGGCCTTTCGAACGCGCTGGCGTTCTTCATCGTCCTGCTGCTGCTTGTATTCTCCTTCCTGATCCTGATCCCGCAGCTGATCGAGAGTGTGCGGATGCTGGCCGCGAACCTGGACGGCTACATCGCTTCGCTGAACAGACTCATCGAACGGTGGGGCATCAAGTTCGGCCGCTTCGATATCAGTACGCTGATCAGTTCCTCGGAGAGCCTGCTGGACAAGATCGGTGAATACCTGTCGAACAACATCAGCAAGATCCTGGAAGTCTCCGCGAATGCCGGCAAGGGCCTGCTGCAGTGGGTCATCGCCTTCATCCTGTCGATCTATCTTCTGGGGGACAAGCGCACCCTGAAGGCAGGACTGAAACGGCTGTTCGGCGCGGCCTTCAGTGAGAAACAGAACGCGCAGATGGGCGTGTTCCTGCGGGAGAGCGACCAGATCTTCACGCGCTACATCGTGTTCAACCTGATCGACAGCCTGATCATCGGCGTCGTGACGGCGATCTTCATGGCGGCCTTCGGCATGCAGTACGTCGGTCTGATCTCGTTCGTGGTCGCGATCACGAACCTGGTGCCCACCTTCGGTCCGCTCGTCGGCGAAGTGACCGGTGCCTTCATCCTGCTGATGGTCAAGCCTTCGCACGCGCTGATCTTCCTGATCTGCGAGCTGCTGCTCCAGGGCTGCGACGGCTACATCATCAAGCCGAAGCTCTTCGGCAACACGCTCGGCGTGTCTGGCCTGTGGATCCTGGTCGGCGTCATCGTCGGCGGCAACATGTTCGGCGTGGCCGGCATCCTGTTGGCGATCCCGATCGTCGCGATCATCGATTATGCATATGCCAATTACTTCATGCCGTGGCTGGAAGCGCGGCGGAAGAGGCGTGACGAGGCGGCACTGGCAATGGAAACGAAAGAACCGGATCCCGGTCCGCCGGGAGAAGACACCGGGGAGGGCTCCGGTCCGGCACAGACATAAGCCCGGGACATGATACGGACAGCAAGGAAGGTATGACCGAATGGCAGACAAGAAAGTAAAGAAACCTTCGCGCGGCATCCTGTGGAAGGTGCTGCTGGCAATCGCGGCACTGATCCTGTTCACGGTGCTGGAACTCGGAAAGCATACGCTCTGGGGCTGGGCGCTGGCGGTGCTCGCGATCGCGGCGTTCATTTTCCTCAGGGTGAAGAAACTGAAAGGCAAGGGCCGGGGCGTCCGGCTGCTGGCATGGCTCGGCCTGCTCGCGGTCTTCGCGGTGATCCTCTGGATCTCGCGGCCGCCCGTGAAGGCGGTGCCGGCCGTCGCCGGAAAGAACGGCGGCACGACGGGCGTGATCCACGTCGCACAGGGCGACCTGACAGGCGTCTACACGGCGGACAAAGCCGTCGAAGTCTACGCGGGCATCCCGTACGCGAAGCCGCCGGTCGGCGAGCTGCGCTGGAAGGAACCGCAGCCGGCCGAAGCCTGGACAGGCACGCTGGCGGCGGACCATTTCGCGCCGATGTCGATGCAGGTCACGGATTCCGTGATCTTCGGCTCGCTGAAGCAGATCGTCGGCTATCATGACTACAAGATCTCTCTGACGGACAACTACAGACCGCCGGTCAGCGAGGATTCGCTGTACCTGAACATCTGGAAGCCGGCAGGCGAACTGAAGGACGCGCCGGTGCTCGTCTACGTCCACGGCGGTTCGCTGCAGACGGGACAGCCCTGGTATGAGGATTACAGCGGCGAGGGGCTTGCGCGCGACGGCGTGATCGTCGTGAACATGCATTACCGGCTCGGGATCTTCGGCTTCTACGCGGACGAAGAACTCGCGGCGGAGTCGCCGAACCATACGACCGGCAACTACGGCCTGCTGGACCAGATCCTGGCCTTGGAGTGGGTGCGCGACAACATTGCCGCGTTCGGCGGCGATCCTTCGAACGTGACGATCTCCGGCGAGTCCGCGGGCTCGGCCTGCGTGACCGCACTGTGCACGTCGCCGCTGGCGAAGGGCCTTTTCCGGCGGGTCGTGGCGGAGAGCTCGACCGTGACGGCGCCCGAACCGGCGCATTCGTTCCGGCTGATGGACGAAGCGCTGAAGGCGGCCGAGAAGACGAAGGAGCGCTGGAAGGCTTCGAACGTTGCGGACCTTCGCGCGATCCCGGCGGAGAAGCTCGCGTCCGAAATGGACTACCATCACCACATCACCGTCGACGGCTACGTGCTGCCGGTGACGCCGTATGAGGCTTACAGACAGGGCGCCTTCAACGAGGAAGCGCAGCTTCACGGATTCAACGGCGAAGAGGCCGCGCCCTTCATCCTGTTCAGCCAGGGCAATATGAAGAATTACGAATCGCGGATCCGCCGCGTGTTCGGCGACAAATATGCGCAGCAGGTGCTTGAACTGTTCCCGGCATCGACCGACGCGGAGGCGAAAAAGAACTGGGCGGACATCGATTCGATCATCCTGTTCATCTACGGACACATCTGCCTGCAGCGCCAGGCGGCCCTGGAAAGCATTCCGTCGTATGTGTACTATTTCACGAAAACGAACGGACGCCTCGGCGACTGGCACAGCGGAGAAGAGGTCTATCTCTACGGCAACATTCCCGAGGGATCACGCCTGTATGATGCACGCGACCGGGAGTTGAGCGGACAGATGAAGCAGTATTTCCTGAACTTCATCCGGACCGGCGATCCGAACGGCACGGGCCTCCCGCAGTGGGAGAAGGTCGAAACGAGACAATCATTCCTTCATCAGATGCCGGTCATGGGATTCGGCGATACGACGGGAATGACGGTCCTGCCGGAGAATTACGAGGCCCTGATGCGGATCATGGACGAAATGCAGGGCTTCCCGATCGTGTGCTTCGACTGACGGAGGCCTGAGGAGCGATCATGAAGATAAGCGAAGTATTGAACGACAAAAAGGTGACGCTCTCCTTCGAGGTCTTCCCGCCGAAGAAGGCGGACGGGTATGAAGCGGTCAAAACGGCGGTCGAGAAGATCGCATCCCTTCATCCGAGCTTCATGAGCATCACGTACGGCGCCGGCGGGACGACTGCAGGCTTTACGATGGAGATCGCGGAGCAGCTTCTGAAGGAGGACGGCGTGACCGTACTCCCGCACCTGACGTGCGTCTCGTCGAC
>JAGDBR010000159.1 GCA_017958935.1 Lachnospiraceae bacterium
TATAACTGAACCTTGCCGATCTCTCGTATCGTTCTTAAAGATCAATTTACCGTAGATATTTATACTATGAGAAGGGCGAAAGTGTCAATGTAACGGATGCATAAACCGAAGACGGTTTTTTTGCATTTTTAGGTAATTATTTTTCAGGCGTCCTCAAGCCGCTGTTATTTTTGCCGGTACTGCGCCGGAGAACTGCCCGTGATCTCCCGGAAGCACTGGATGAAATAATCCGGTGTGTTGAAGGCCAGCTGCCCTGCCCGGAAGGCGTACAGAACTGCATCAGGGACGGGATCCCGGTGAAGGGATACTGCCACCGGAGCCTCATGGACAATTTCGAGTGGCAGAAGGGCTACAGCATGACGTTCGGCCTCGTTGCCGTGGACCGCGAAACGCAGAAGCGCATGCCGAAGGAGAGCCTGAAGTTCCTCGGCGGATACGCTGAATGACCTTTCGGAAAGCATATGAAAATCCCCGGGCACAGGCCCGGGGTTTTTCATGTCATTTCATTCTCTTTCGATCAGGTCCTCGTACGTCTCGCGTCTGACCGCGACCCGCGCCTTCCCGTCTTTCAGCATGACGAGGGCAGGACGCGGGATTCGGTTGTAGTTGGACGCCATCGCGTAGTTGTAGGCGCCGGTCGTGAGCACCGCGAGGA
Source organism: Lachnospiraceae bacterium (assembly GCA_017958935.1). The sequence goes on from JAGDBR010000159.1 coordinate 656, forward strand.
TGTCGCCGCGCTCCGGCTTCGGCAGCAGGATGTCCTCGGCGATCCGGTCGCCAGACTCGCAGCAGCGGCCGGCGAGCGTGCATTCGAAGTCCGCGGGCTCGTTCATGCGCGCGGCGCTCAAGACCGTGTAGGCGGAGCGGTAGAGCGCGTAGCGCGGATTGTCGGTCATGCCGCCGTCGACGGTCACGTAGCTTCTGTAGCCTTCGATCGTCTTCAGGCCGCCTGCCGTGTAGAGCGTCAGTCCTGCGTCGGCGACGATCGAGCGGCCGGGCTCCATCAGGATGCGCACGGGCGGCAGGCCGTAACGGTCCAGGCCGTCCTGTAAATGCGCCGCGATCCGCCGGATGTTGTCCGCAATGTCGACCTTGGGGTCGGATGCGACGTAGGGCACGCCGAATCCCCCGCCCAGATTGAGCACAGAAGGCGTAAAACAGGCCTTTTCGCGGCTTTCGGCCGAAAAGGCGAGTAAAATATCGAGCTGGTCGCAGAAGGGCCCGCAATCGAAGATCTGGGACCCGATGTGGCTGTGGAAGCCCAGCACGTTCAGGTGCTGTTTCGTCAGCGCTTCCCGCAGAAAACGCAGGGCCGCGCCGGTCTCGATCGGCGTCCCGAACTGGGAGTCGACCTTGCCGGTATTGATCGCGGCGAGCGTGTGCGGGTCCAGACCGACCGTCACGCGAAGCAGCACGTCCTGCACGATGCCGCGCTTTCCGGCCTCTTCGTCCAGCGCCTCGAGCTCCGCGAAGTTGTCGACGACGAAGGTCCCGACGTGTCGGTCCAGGGCGAAACGGATCTCCTCATCCGTCTTGTTCGTACCGTGGAAATAGAGTTTTTCTGCGGGGAAGCCCGCCGAGAGCGCAGTGAAGATCTCGCCCGCGGACACGACGTCCGCCGAGAGTCCCTCGCTTTCAATGACCGGATAGATGCCTTTGAAGCACAGTGCCTTTCCGGCGAACAGCACGACTGAGCCCTCCGGGAAATATGCCCGGAAAGCATCGGTATAGGTCCTGCAGTTCTTCCGGACGCGGTCTTCGGACAGGACGTAGAGCGGCGTACCGAATTCCCGTGCAAGGAGCACGGTGTCGGCGCCGTCGATCAGAAGATGTCCCTCCGGGGAGACGGAAAGATGGTCGTATAACATGGAGAATGCCTTTCTGTGCGGGTCTTTCGCAGGACCCGTGCCGAAAAAAGCGGATCGTACCGGGACCCGCGCGATAACGGCCGGTCCCGGCGGTACCCGTGCCGAGCGCCTGTTACAGCAGGTGCGCCCGCAGCTCTTCGCCGGAAAGCGGCGAGAGATAAGCCGGCGGGATGTCGAACATCGTGCGGCAGCCGGTCTGGCCTTCGGCGTGCATGCGGTACGCCGCGCGCGCGCAGGACACCATGACCGAGCCCGTGAAGAACGGGTTCGAGTCCAGCTTCAGCGAGAACTCGACCGTATCGCGGTATTCCTTGTTCCAGCCGGTCTTTCCGGAGCGGATCACGGAGCCGCCGTGCGGCAGGCCCGCATGGTCGCGCAGCAGTTCTTCTTCGGTAATGAATTCGACGGTCGTGTCGTTGTCGGCGAAATAGTTCGGCATCGTGACGATCGCCTCGCGGATCGCGTCGAGGTCCGCGCCTTCCTCCGCGACGACCCAGCATTCGCGCAGGTGTTTGTCGCGGGTCGTCAGGACCGGGTCCTCGCCCGCACGGACGCGCTCCACGGCCTCTTCGACGGGGACCGTGTACTGCCGCGCGTCGATGACGCCCGGGATCCGGCGGATCGCGTCGCTGTGGCCCTGCGAGACGCCGCGGCCCCAGAACGTGTAGTCCGTGCCGTCCGGCAGCGCGATGTTCGCGTAGAGCCGGGCGATCGAGAACAGGCCGGGATCCCAGCCCGTCGACATCACGGCAATGTTCCCGCCGGCCTTCGCCGCCGCGTCCACGGCCGCGAACTGCTCCGGGATGTGCGCGTGCGTGTCGAACGAATCGACGACCGTGACAAGCTGTGCGACCTCCGGCGTCATGACCGGCAGGTCCGTCGCGGAGCCCGCGCACAGGATCACGACGTCGATGTCCGCGGCCTTCGCCGCGAGTTCGTCATAGGCATAGACCGGCACGCCGGGCGTGCAGATCTTCAACGTTTCCGGTGAACGCCGCGTAAAGACGGCGGTAAGCTCCATGTCCGGCGCTGCGGCGACGGCGGCTTCCGCCCCGCGTCCCAGGTTTCCGTAACCGACGATGGCTGTTCTGATCATGTTGTCCTCCTTTTAATCGCCTAAAAGATCGTCCATGTTGTATAATCCCGCGGGTCTTCCGACAAGGAATCTCGCAGCGTCCAGCGCGCCGTCCGCGAATACGCCGCGGTCATGCGCCTCATGTTTTAATGTGATCGTCTCTGTGTCGGTCCCGAAGTACACTTCGTGGATGCCGGCGATGTTGCCCATGCGGACCGCCTGCACACCGATCTCGTTTCCTTCGCGTTTATGCTGGCCTGCCCTCCCGCAGACGATCTCGCTGCCGGGACGCGCTTCCTGAATGGCCCTGGCCAGTGCGAGCGCCGTGCCCGACGGCGCGTCCAGCTTCCTTCTGTGGTGGGTCTCGACGATCTCCGCGTCGCCGGCAAACTTCGCGGCCGCTTCGCGCACGAGCTTCGTCAGCAGCGCGACGCCGACCGACATGTTCGCGGAAAAGAAGACCGGAATGCGCTCCGCGGCCTCCCGGATCGCCTGCCGTTCCTCCTCCGTGTGCCCGGTCGTGCAGATGATCGCGGGCAGGCCGCGCTTCACGGCCTCCGCAAGCAGGCTTTCCGTGCAGGCGTGATGTGAAAAGTCAATGAGCACGTCCGCCTCGCCGGTGTATTCCGAAAGATGCTGCAGCATGCCGTCTTCGGCGTTCACGTCGATCGCCGCGGCAAGTGAAAGGTCCGGCGCCGCCGCGATCTTCGCGCAGAGGATGCGTCCCATGGCGCCCGAAGCGCCGTTTACTGCGATTTGGATCATTGCAGGATCCCCAGCTTTCTCATTTCATTCAGCAGCACCTGCTCGTGCGCTTCCTCCATCGGATAGAGCGGGGAGCGCAGCACGTTCTCGCAGAAGCCCATGGCCGCGCAGGCCGCCTTGACCGGCACCGGGTTGACTTCCGAGAACAGGTACTTGATGAGCTTCGTGTACTTTAGCTGCAGTTCCAGAGAGCCCTTCAGGTCGCCGGCAAGGAACTTTTCGACGATGTCGTGCGTTTCCTTCGGCACGACGTTCGACAGCACCGAGATCACGCCGATGCCGCCCAGCGAGAGCAGCGGGACGATCTGGTCGTCATTGCCGGAATAGAGGTCGAGCCGGTCGCCGACGATGTCCATCGTCTCGGCGATCTTGCTGATGTTGCCGTTCGCTTCCTTGATGCCGACGATGTTCTCGTGCTCCGCGAGCATCCCGTAGGTCTCCGGCTCGATGTTCAGGCCGGTCCGCGAAGGCACGTTGTAGACGATGACCGGGACCGTCGAGATCTCGGCGTACTCCCGGAAGTAATTCACGAGCCCCTTCTGGGTCGTCTTGTTGTAATAGGGCGTGACGGCCAGGATGCCGTCCGCGCCGGCCTCGCACGCCATCTTCGTCAGATGCAGGCCGTGCGCCGTGTCGTTCGAGCCCGTGCCGCCGATGACCGGGACCCGGCCCGCCGCGCGCTCGACGCAGTAGCGGATGACCTCGATGTGCTGCTCGTCGTTCAGCGTCGCGCACTCGCCGGTCGTCGCCGCCGCGATGATCGCGTCCGCGCCGTTCTCGATCTGCCAGTCAATGAAACGCCCGAAACGCGCGTAATCCACGGAACCGTCCGGAAGCATCGGGGTGATGATCGCGGTGCCGGCGCCTGTAAACAGTCTCTTCTTCATGTCTTTCCTCCTGATGATGTCCTGATCGCGTGCGGGCGTTTTTCGAAAAACAAAAAGGCAGCCCGCACATCCTGCGGGCTGCCTAATCGTCTCATATCGCGTCGGCCGAAGCCGTGCCGTGAAAAGTGATCAGGGATAGCTCTCCGCAAAGTGCTTTGCGACAGTCGGCCGGATCTTCTCCGGTCGCCCAGCCCGGAGGACCTTTACGGCGGCCTCCCCGGACTTCGGCGCTTTTCCCTTTCTGCCGGAACTCCGTAAGTTTTGCTCCGGCGTACTCTTGATCAGCGCGCCTCTATCTTCTGTTGTCGGCTATGATAATACAGGTTTCCGCGTTCGTCAAGCGTTTTCCTGCATTTTTATGCAGACGCGGAATGATTTCGGAGAATTGCACAAAGCCGTGCGCGTTTTCTTACGCCGCGTACAGCTTTCCGATGATCCAATTCGCAAGCCGCGCGGGCAGAAGCTTGATCAGGACGCACACGGCCTTGTACTGGAAACCGATCGCGTAGAGCGGCTTCACGCGCTTTTTCAGCGCGACCTTCGCGATGTAAGCGCCGGCGACGCTCGCCTGCATGCCGTTCTGCTCGTCGTGTTCCATGACCGCGACGCTCTTCTCGATGCGGCCCCCGTACACGTCGTCGCCCGCAATTGATTTCGCGCGCGCCGCCGTGAAGCCGGTCGCGATGTCGCCCGGCTGGACCGCGCACATCGTGATGCCGAAGGGCCGTACTTCGTTCGCTGTCGCCATCGTATAGGAATTGATCGCGGCTTTGCTCGCGGAGTAATACGTCTGGAAGGGGATCGGGACAGGCGCCGCGACAGAGCTGATGTTCACGATCCGGCCGCCTCCGGCTTCCCGCATGACGGGGAGGACCGCCTTGTTGACGGTGACCATCCCGAAGAAGTTCACGTCGAACTGGCGCTTCGCATCCGCCGTTTCCGTGAATTCCACGGCGCCGGAGATGCCGAAGCCCGCGCAGTTGACGAGGATGTCGATCCGCCCGGCTTCCGTAAGAAGCTCGGCGACGGCGGCCGCAACAGCCGCTTCGTCCGTGACGTCTGCCTGAAGATGCCGGAGCGGGAACGTCTTGACGCCCGCCGGGGCTTCCGCCTTTTCATCATCCGCCGGAGCGGGGCGCCGGCTCATCGTATAGACGCGGCAGCCCTTGTTCTGCAGCGCGCGGGCTGTCTCCAGCCCGATGCCGCTCGTTCCGCCGGTCACCAGTGCAACCAATTCAGCCATGGCATTCCACCTTTACAGCAGGGCGAAGACTGCGGCAAGCGCTATGACCGCGAGCACGAGATATGCCCAGCGGAGGACGCGCCCGAGGCCGTAGGTGAAGATCTTCTTCGTCGTGCCGCCGACTTCCATCGTATACAGCTCGACGTACGGGACGGGGCTCCTGCGGTACCAGCCGCGGATCACGGCATCCCGATCGATGTTCTCTTTCGCCTTGAAGATCGCGAAGATCTTGTTCAGGATGAACAGCGGCTGGTTGTAATCCAGGAAGATGATGCCGGTGTCGTCCTGCAGCACGAAGTCTTCGTTGAAGATGCAGCCCGGGTCGCCGCGGCCGATGATGAGGCCCTTCAGCTCGCACGGGATGCTGCGGATGCCGGAGACCTTCGGCTCGCCTAAAAGGCCGGCGACAGTGGCTTCATGATATTCCTTGTTCGGATGGGTGAAGCGGTACTTCAGAAGCGACAGCACGGCGGATAGGATCAGCAGCGCCGCGGGGATCCACATGCGGTCGAGCTGATCGTTCAGGTAGAAGATCACGCCCGCCGCGGCCGCGCCCAGGAAGGCGATGACCGGCAGGATGCTGATCGTGATCTCGCGCAGGAAGTCGTCCAGATAGGATTCCGGCTTCTGCAGGTCGAATTCCACGAACGGCGCGCGGCCGAACTGCGGCGCGAGCTTGTCGATCGCCTGCAGACGCTTCGAGATCAGCGGGTGCGTGGAATTCAGCTCATACCATTTCGCCCAGGTGTTCCAGAGCTCCCACTTCATCGCGTTCTTGATGTGCGACTTGTCGAGCTCGCCGTTCACGAAGCAGCTGACCGCGAGGGACTTGGAAGCCTTCGTGTCGAAGATGCCGAGGGCGTTCGTGGAGTTCGCGTTCAGCGCGCGTCTCTTTTCCTTCTTTTCGGCGATCGAAGCCTTCTCCGCGTGCGTGCTCAGACCGAAGCCGATCTGGATCAGCGCGCGCGACAGTGCTTCCGGATCCTTCGTCGCCTCGACGGAGAACTGGTCCGCGAAGTATTCGCGCGTCCTGGAGAACCAGAGCACGAGGAACTGCGCGATGATGTAGAGGATATAGGCGATCGCGGCCAGCGCAGCCTGCGCCGCGGCGGCCTTGTTGTCGTCCTTGTCGCCGACGGAGCCGGAGACGCTGTCCATCAGGCCCCGCGCGATCGCGTAGAGCACCAGCGGGACGAGCTCCGCCATCGTCATCAGCAGCATGTCGTAATGCGCCGCATGGCCCAGCTCGTGAGCGACGACGGCCTTGACCTCATCCTCGGTCAGAAGCTCGAAGATGCCCCGCGTCAGCACGATGCGCGCGTTGTTCTTCGTGTGGCCGTAAGTGAAGGCGTTAGGCGCCCCGTCGTCGATCAGGCCCATCTTCGGGTACTTCATGTTCTGCTCCATGCAGACCTGCTCGATGAAGGCTTTCAGATACGGCGGCATCTCCGCGTTGAACTGCGTCTTGTAGAACCAGCGCTGCGTCAGGTCCGTCAGGAACGGAGAGATCAGGAACTGGACCAGCAGGACGACGGCCGACACGATCACGGACGTGATCAGCGGAACGCCGGTAAAGTGGAAAATGATCAGAAGGACCAGGATCAGCAGGCCGTAAAGCATGGCCAGGGTCGCGGCGGAAACGCCGAACAGGATCTTTCTCATAAATGGTTCATCCTCTCGTTAATGTCATAAAAAGCGGCGCGGAAACAGGCCCCGGGGCCGGTTCCGCGCCGTATTGCATCAGATCTCGTATTTTTTCAGCACGTCCGCGATGATGTCGACGGCTTCGTCGATCAGCGCGTGCGTATGGGTCGCCATGAGCGAGGTGCGGATCAGGCACTCGTTCGGGGCGACTGCGGGCGGAAGGCTGCTGTTCACGTAGACGCCGCGGTCGTAAAGTTCTGTCGTGACCTGCAGGGTCTTGAACATCTCATAGGTATAGATCGGGATGATCGGAATCTGTTCTCCGCCGCCGGAGCGCATCTTGACGTTGCGCTCGCGCAGCGCCGCGAGCATGTAAAGGTCGTTGCCCTGCAGCTTTTCGGGCAGGGACGGGTCGCGCTCGAGGATCCTGAGCGCCGCGTACGCGCAGGCTGCGTTCGCCGGCGTCATGGACGCCGAGAAAA
>JAGDBR010000160.1 GCA_017958935.1 Lachnospiraceae bacterium
AACGGACACGCGTTCGGCTTCAACATCGGCTACGGCTTCGGGAACACGTCCGCGGCGAGCGAGAACGTCGTTTTCTACGACGGGAAGGCGCACAAGCTGGACGACGTGATCTTCCACATCCCGAAGGACGACATCATGAAGCCCTGGACCTTCACGTCTTCGGACGGCCGGTTCGAGACGTCCTTCACGCCGGTTCTGGACCGCGCGGCGAAGCTGGACTTCAAGGTCCTGGTCTCCGACCAGCACCAGGTCTTCGGCCGCATGAGCGGAAAGGCCGTGCTGGACGACGGGACGGTCCTGGATTTCAGCGACGTCCTGTGCTTCGCGGAGAAGGTGCACAACAAGTACTGACAGCGCGAAACCTTTTGCATAATGCGTCCGCATATGCTACAATGTAAAGAGACCCGCCGGGCACGCCTGTATCCGGCATGACGGACAACCCTACAGAGGAGAAAGAACATGAACAAGTTTTTCCCTGAGATCTCGAAGAATTTCGGCTTCGGCTGCATGCGTTTCCCGCAGATCGGCGAGGAGATCGACGAGGAGCAGGTCGCGAAAATGGTCGACTGCTTCCTGGAGGCCGGCTTCAACTATTTCGACACCGCGCACGGATATCTGAGCACGCGGAGCGAACCGGTGCTGAAGAAGTGCCTGACGAGCCGCTATCCGCGCGACCGCTACATCCTGACCGACAAGCTCTCGAACGGCTTCTTCGAAAAGGAGGAGGACATCCGTCCGCTGTTTGAAAGCCAGCTTGAGGCCTGCGGCGTCGACTATTTCGACTTTTACCTGATGCACTGCCAGAACCGCGAGTTCTTCGCGAAGTTCCGGCGCTGCAACGCTTACGAAGTCTGCCAGGAGCTGAAGAAGGAAGGGAAGATCCGCCACGTCGGCATCTCCTTCCATGACACGGCGGAAGTCCTGGAGATGATCCTGAACGAGTGCCCGGAGATCGAGGTCGTGCAGATCCAGTTCAACTACATGGACTACAGCGATCCGGTCGTCGAGGCCGGCAAGTGCTACGATGTCTGCACGTCGCGCGGCATCCCGGTCATCGTGATGGAGCCCGTGAAGGGCGGCAGTCTCGCGAAGCTCCCGGTGAAGGCGCAGGCGGTCATCGATTCGCTGGGCGGCGGATCGGCGGCGTCTTACGCGATCCGCTACGCGGCTTCCTTCGAGAACGTCGCGATGGTGCTTTCCGGCATGAGTTCGCTGCGCGAGATGGAGGAGAACGTCTCCTACATGAAGGACTTCAAGCCGCTGACGGCGGACGAGTTCAAGGCGCTCGACAAGGTCGTCGCGGAATTCAGGAGCCTGAAGCTCATCCCGTGCACGGCCTGCCATTACTGCACGGACGGCTGCCCGATGGGCATCCGCATCCCGGAACTGTTCCAGTGCATGAACACCCGTACGGCGTTCGGCATCGGGAACACGGACTATTATTACAACCGGATCTATACGACCGAAGGAACGAAAGCGTCCGACTGCATCTCCTGCGGCCAGTGCGAGGGCGTCTGCCCGCAGCATCTGGACATCCGCGACCTGCTGCATGACGTCACCCGCGTCTTCGAGGGCGACTGATGAAGACAGGCCCGGGGCGTCAGACCGGAATCCTTGCATGCGCGGCCTTCCTGTTAGCGGAGGCCGTGCTTTTTGGATGGATCCTCCGGACGACCTTCGGGGAAGGGAACGGGGACGCGGCCCGCTACGCGTCGATCGTGCTGTGCGCGGTCTTCGCGCTCGCAAGGCTCGCTGCGGCGGCAAAGTGCGGGAAGCGCAGCAGAATTGCGGAAGCGGCCTTTCTGTTCGCGGCGTTCGCCTTTTCCGCGGCGGCCGACTGGTTCCTGGTCTTCGACCCGGACAGGGCGCTGCCCGCAGTCTGTCTGTTCGGCATTGCGCAGATCTTCCACGCGCTCCGGGTCATGAGCGCAGCGGGCGGGCTGTCGAAGCGGTGGCTTGCGGTGCGGCTTTTGCTGCTTGCAGCGGGCGCGGCGGTCCTTGCCGTTTCGCGGATCCGCGATCCCTTGATTTATGCGGGCACTTTCTATATACTGAACCTGACCGTTTCGTTCGCAAGAAGCTTCGGTCCCGCGGTGAGAACGCGCGCCTACCGGATCCTTCCGGCGGGCCTGTTTCTGTTCATTCTCTGCGACGTGACCGTCGGTCTTCGCGGCATGGGCGCCTCCTGGGGGCTGCCCGGACAGCTGCTGCGGACGGCGGCCGACCTGACCTATATTTTCTACGTGCCGTCCCAGGTGCTGATCGCGCTGGCCGGCATTGAATTCAGAAGGAGAGACGCCTCATGGAAAACTTCCTGATTGCCGTCAACGCAGTCGTCCCCTTTATCATTTACCTGGCATTCGGCTACGCCGCCCGCATCTTCAAGCTGGCGGACGAAGATTTCCTGAAGAAGCTGAACACGGTCGCGTTCAACTGCTTCTTCCCGATCCTGATGTTCAACAACTTCTACACGATGGATCTGTCGGAAGGCGTGAACATGGGCATGATCGGCTTCATGCTGGCGTTCTTCTTCGTCAGCCTCGTGCTGCTGTTTCTGATCGTGCCGCGCTGCACGAAGGAGAATCCGCGCCGCGCGGTCATCATCCAGGCGATCTTCCGGCGGAACAGCCTGCTGTTCGCGCTGCCGCTGGCGGAATCCGTGTTCGGCGCCGCGGGCAAGGACCTGGCGACGCTCGCCGTCGCGATCATGGTCCCGCTGTACAACGTCGTCGCGGTCGTCGTGCTGGAATACTACCGCGGCGGAAAGGTCACGTTCCTGCATCTTCTGAAGCGGATCCTGATGAATCCGCTGATCATCGGCGCGCTGACCGGCCTGGTGTTCATCCTGCTGAAGATCAAGCTGCCGGCCTGCGTCGAGAAGCCGATCGGCGCCTTCGCGGGCATGACGTCGCCGCTCGCGCTTTTCATCCTCGGCGGGACGCTGCATTTCTCGGCGATCGGAAAGAACGCGAAGGCGATCGTCGCGGGTTCGTTCGCGAACCTCGTCATTCTTCCGGCAGCCGCGATCGCGCTCGCGATGCTCTTCCCGTTCTCAGCGGCGGAGCGTTTCGTGATCTTCGCGGTCTTCGCGACCCCGCCGGCCGTCAGTTCGTTCTCGATGGCGGCGACGATGGGCGGCGACGCTGAGCTCGCAGGCCACCTGATCGTCGTGGAGACGATCGTGTCCATCGTGACGATCTTCCTGTGGATCCTGCTGCTGAAATCCTTCGGCATCGTCTGACAGGGCGCGGCCTGGCGGCCGCAGCGTAAAGAAGAAACGTATTTGACAGGAGAGTTCATGGAACCTGTAAACGACAGAAAACACAAAATCATCCGGATCGCCCTGATCGCGGGCGTGATCGTCATATTGCTGGTCATGGCGTACCTCGGGCACATCATCGAGGGCATCGTGATCAAATGAGCGGGGAGGAACGCCGGATGAGAACGGATCGGAATACGCCGGAACAGGCGTCCGCCGGCGCGCTTCTTCCGGGCGCGGCGCTGATCGGGGAGATCGCGCGCGTCGTCAGGCAGTGCGGCGAATGGATGCTGCGGGCGGACCGGACGAAAGCGCATACACAGACAAAGGAAGGCCACGGCAATTTCGTGACCGTTTACGATAAGCGGAACCAGGAGTACTGCCGGGAGCAGTTCCTGAAGCTTCTGCCGGAGGCGGTGTTCGTCGGCGAAGAGGAGGACATCCACGCGCAGATCCGCGAGGGGCTTGCCTTCATTGTCGATCCGATCGACGGAACGGCAAACTTCATCCGCGATTACAAGGAAAGCTGCGTGTCGGTCGCTCTGCTTCGCGACGCGAAGCCCTGGATCGGCGTCGTCTACAACCCGTACCTGGACGAGCTGTTCACGGCGGAAAAGGGGCACGGCGCTTTCCTGAACGGCGCCCCGATCCGGGTGTCGGAGAACACGCTGGACAACGCGCTCGTCCTGTTCGGGACGACGCCCTACGACACGTCGCTGGCCGACCACACGTTCGACATCGCGAAGAAACTCTTCATTGCCGCGACCGACATCCGCCGGTCCGGCAGCGCGGCGCTCGACATCTGCGACGTGGCCTGCGGCCGGGCGGACCTGTTCTTTGAACTCCGCCTGTCTCCCTGGGACCATGCGGCGGCGTCGGTGATCCTGACCGAGGCGGGCGGGAAGCTGACGCAGTGCGATCTGAGCCCCGAGATCTTCAACGTGCCCTGCTCGGTCTTCGCGCGCGGCGCGGGGATCCGGGATACGGACCTTCCGTATTGAACGGGCATGAAGAAGACGAGAACAGAAAGAAGAGCCGCGCTGGAAGCGCTGCGGGCAGGACGCGCCGGAAGGGCGCGGGAAGCGAAGATCCGGCTGGTCCCGTATGAAACTTCGCTCGACGGCCTGATCCGTACGGTCTCGGAAGACGACCTTGCGGAGATCCGCGGCAACGGGGACGTATACCCCGAAACGGTGCTGCTCGCGCTGTGCCAAGAGCGTCCCGCAGGCGTCGGATACTTAAGCCGCGGGACCGTCAATGACGGCATTTTAACGGTCTATTGCGTGTTCGACGTGATTTCGTCCGCCCCGGGCGCGATCGCGGCCGGAAAGGCCCTTTTAAGAGCGCTGAAGGGCCGTTTTGCTTCGCTGAAGCCGAAGCTTCCCTTCCCGGACGCCCGGCTCACGGTCTTTTCGCGCGAAGAGAGCGAAACGGCGGCGTTCCTGCAGGAAAACGGGTTCCTGGCCGGCCGGAAGATGAGCGTTTTCCGGAACGGCCTGAACCTGATCGGGGATGTGCCGGAGACGCGGACCGTCCGGTTTCCGGACGGGTCCGAAAAGGAAGCGCACATCGGTTTTCTGGACGTGACCGTGCCGGAGAACATGGAGCGCTACATCCGCGCGAACGGGCGCGGCTTCGGTCACCCGGACAGCGAAAAAGGCCTGCTGTTCCGTGTCGGTCACTGGCAGGCGCGGGTCTTCGCCTGGCTGTGCGGGGACGAGGTGCTCGCGGCCGTGACGGTCTGGCCGCAGCGCGGGATTGCTTTTGCGACGGAGGACGTGTTCTGCGTGCCGGAAGTCCGGAGACAGGGGCTGACGGAACAGCTGCTGAAATATCTGCTTAGACAGGGAAAAGAGGAAGGATACGCCTGCGCGGACCTGAACGCTTTTTCCCACAACATGACCGCGGTCCGCCTGTACGAAAAGTGCGGATACGTGAAGGAATACGAACTGACGGAATTCTATGTGGATTAAGGGGAAAATACGCATGAAAGCGAAAACCTTGGGCGCTGCAGCGGTCCTGGCGGCGCTCCTGCTGGCCTTGACGGGCTGTGTGAACGGACGGTCCACCGAGATCGAGACGCCGGCACCTTCCGTGGAAACGAAAGCGCCGTCTTCGTCCGAGACGCAGACGGAGACCGAAGCGCCGACAGAGAGCCCTTCCGAGACCGAGGTCCCGACGGAAGCGCCGGATCCGTCGACAGAGCGGCCGCGCGCCGAGATCCTGGACGCGCTGCACGCGCATTACGAGCGTCTGGTGATCGTGACGAACACGACGACGCTGAACGTGCGCCGCGCGCCGACGACGGATGCCCCGGCGATCGGCTTCCTGAACGAACTCGGCGGCGCCGACGACCTCGGCGACTGCGATACGCCGGGCTGGCTCCACGTCAGGAGCGGTCAGCTCGACGGCTACGTCTCGGCCGGGTTCGTGACGCAGGGAGAAGCCGCCTATGAAAAGGCCGCCGACGCGGCGGAGGAACGGATCCGCGTGACCCTGGACAAAGTGAACCTGCGCGCCGCGCCTTCGACCGAAGCCGACATCCTCGATGTCGTCCTGAAAGGCGCCGTCTACAACATCCTGTCGGAGCAGGAAGGCTTCTTCGAAGTGCCGTTCCTGACGCGGACGGCTTTCATTTCGGAGACCTGTGTGGAAAAGGGCTGGTTCCTCAAGGAAGCGACGCCGGTCGACGCGCCGCCGGAAGAATCGGCGCCGCCGACGAGCAGAACGCCGCGGCCGACCGAACCGGAAGCATCCGAACAGGAAACGCCGCCCGCCCAGACGCCGGAACCTTCGGCGCAGGATACGGTCTCGAACGGACACGTCGTCTGCATCGACGCGGGGCACCAGGCCTACGGCATCCCCGAAAAGGAACCGAACGGGCCCGGGTCCGACGTCATGAAGGCGAAGCTCACGACCGGCACCTCGGGGTGCGTCACGCACATCGCCGAGCACGTCGTGAACCTGCAGGTCGCGCTGAAGCTCAGGGACGTGCTGGAAGCGCGCGGCTACAGGGTCGTCATGATCAGGACGACCGAAGACTGTCCGCTCTCGAACGCGGAGCGCGCCGTCGTGTCGAACGAATCGGGCGCGGAGATCTTCTTACGGCTGCACTGCAACGGCGTTGACGACCAGAACACGACCGGCATCATCAATTACGCGCCGAAGGAAGGCAATCCCTACCTGGATCCTTCCGTCGGTCAGAAGAGCATCGATCTTGCAAGGATCGAGGCGGAAGCGATCTGCGCCGTGACGGGCGCGAAGAACCTTGGCGTACTGAAGGACAATACGATGACCGGCATCAACTGGTCGAAGGTCCCGGTCGCGATCATTGAGATGGGCTTCATGTCGAATCCGGACGAAGACCGGAAGCTC
>JAGDBR010000161.1 GCA_017958935.1 Lachnospiraceae bacterium
GCCCTGCCCTGTTCAGCACGCAATACAGAAGCCACCCGAGAGCCGCGTCGATGCCGCACACCAGATAATACTTCCGCGGTACGCCGAACAGCAGTGCGAACGCGATCGTGCCGACGAAAGCCGCAAGGACCTGTCCCCAGACCGGAACCGGACTCATAGCACACCTCCGAACAGCCGCGTGTAAACGGTAAAGACGACCGCGACGCCGATCGCGATGCACAGGAATCCCAGCATCGCGTCGAGCAGGCGGACCATGCCCGAAATGTAATCCGAATTGGCAATGTCCCGCACGCCGTTCGTGAACGCGACGCCCGGTATCAGCGGGATGATCGCGCCGATGATCATATGGCTCAGCCCGGTCCCGAGACCGAGCTTATAGAGCAGGATGCAGATGACCGTCACGAGCGCGCCGCCGCTTAAGTTGCAGACGATCTTCGAAAAGCGCGGGAATGCGGCGAACAGCAGGAACACATAAAGCAGCAGGCCGGCGATCAGCGCCGCCGCGCTGTCGAACAGCGTCCCGCCGAACAGCACGCAGAACGCGGCCGAGCCGGCGCCGGACGCCAGGATCTGCGTCCATTTCTTCTTGCCCTCCGCGTGGCGGATCTCCTCGAGCCGCTCCATCGCTTCCGCGACGGTATGCTTCCCGGCTTCGATCTCGCGGGAGAGCTGGTTCACCATGACGACGCGGTACAGCTGCGTCGACTTCATCGGAATGAAGCGGACCTTCGCGTAGACCTTGTCATGCGCCTCGTCGTCCCCCGTCGTGAAGATGCCGTTCGACAGCACGAAGAATTCCTCGTGCTTCACGCCGTAGTAAGAGGCGATGCGTTCCATCGTCTCCTCCACACGGAAGATCTCTGCGCCGTTTTCCAGCAGCACCTCGCCCGCTTTCGCCGCGAGCTCCAGCACCTGATACACGTCCGGGCCGTTCATGGTTCCTCCCGGACCGGCGTCCGGCCGGTCCGCAGACCATTCTATCACAATCTTCGCCGGAACGTATCACTTTTTTTGCGGAAACCGCAGAGTTTTTCGCGTTTTCGGGTTTCATCAGGCTTCTTTTCTGCTATAATGCTTTCCATGAACACGCTGACGCCGAAAAAAATGCATCTCTTCCTGTTCTTCACGTTCGTATTCAACGTTTTCGCGAGCTTCGTGCATCCCGTGACCCCGACGTTCATCGTCGAGCGCGGTCTGGACGCTTCCATGTTCGGCGTCGCCCTCGCGGCCATGAACACGATGTTCTTCCTGTTCTCACCGCTGTGGGGAAAACTGTGCAATTACATCGCGAGCAAGAAGGTCTATCTGATCTGCGCGACAGGCTACGCCCTCGGCCAGGTCATCTTCATGCTGGCGCGGACCGAGGCCGTCGTCGTCATGGGCAGGATGTTCGCCGGCATCTTTACCGGCGGCTGTTACACGGCGATCTCGAACCAGACCGTCAACACCTCCGCCGGCGGCATGCAGGAAAAGAACAAGAACCTGACGCTGATGGAAACGCTGCACATGATCGGCAGCGCGGTCGGCTATTTCCTGGGCGGCTTCGCCGGCCTGATTTCGGTCGAAACGGCGTTCCTGTGCCAGATCATCGGCCTCTTCTCCTGCGGCATCCTCATTTTCGCGTTCTCGGTCGACGACACCGATCACAAGTACATCCCGAAGGAAAAACTGACGGTCCGCGACGTGAACCCGTTCAGCGCCTTCAAGGCTGTCCGCTCGTTCGCGACGCCGCTGTTCATCATGATTTTCGCGATCGTCGCGATCTCGTCGCTCGGCCAGAATTCCTATGAGCAGTGCTTCAACTATTTTATCAAAGACCAGTTCGGCATGACCTCCGCCTATAACGGCACGTTCAAGGCGATCATCGCCGTCATCACGCTCGTGCTCAACATGACCGTCTGCATGCATCTGCAGCGGAAGACCGACATCAATAAGACCTTCATCTACGTACTGCTCGCCTGCACGTCGCTGATCCTGACGATCCTGATCTTCCGCGGACAGATCCTGTTCGTCGTGATCTACATCCTGTATTCCAGCGTCAATGCGATCCGCACCCCGATCCTGCAATCTATGTGCGCGAACCGCGCGACGCCCGAGACCAGCAACAACGTCATGGGCTTCTACCAGTCCATGAATTCCCTGGGCGGGATCTTCGGCGCCCTCTTCGCGGGCCTGATCTATAAGGCGAACCCGATGCTGCCGTTCATTCTGGCGTTCGCGGCTTACATGATCTCCCTGGTGATCGGCCTTTTGTATCGCCGGGGCTACGCGGCCGGCAAGAAATAAGCGGAAGCGGACCGCGAAAGCCGTGCGCGGC
>JAGDBR010000162.1 GCA_017958935.1 Lachnospiraceae bacterium
GAACATGTTCAACCGTTCGCGCCTGTCCGGCCGGAACGACTATTTCCAGCTGCCTGACTGGAACTGCTACTACGACTCCGGCAAAGAGATCACCTACACGATGCCGGCAGAGAATTACAACCATATCGAGATCGAGGGCGCGGCATTCGGCACGCTGTCCCTGATCGACGGAAAGAACGAGAAGGCGCTTTCTGAGCGCGCGCGCTTCCAGCAGTACACGGTCACGGATCTGCCGGAGACCGTACGCGGCAAGAAGCTGCACTTCAAAAACGTGCTGCTCGAGGAGCCGATCTCTTCCTTCCAGGTCTTCAACATGAAGAAGGGCAATGCGCCCGCGAATTCGAAGCGTGTCCAGACCTTCTACGTCGACGCGAACAAGAAGGCCGTGTCGGCGATGACGAAGGACGAGAAGGCGACCGTGAAGTTCCTCGAAGACCGGTACCTGCCGGATGAGTACGGCCTCGCGTTCGGCGCGAAGGAACCCTCGGCGTTCACGGGCAAGGTCTCCGGCCTCCCGGTCGCGGCGATCATCCTGCCGTACGACAACGCGAAGGCGGACGGCCTGGACGGCGTGGCGTTCGAGATCCCGGCGCTGTGCTGCGAAGACACCGCCGACGGCTTCATCAATCTGCAGATCGCGGTGAAGGATCCGCTGTGGAAGTACAGGGATCTCGCGGTCTTCACGATGAAGGTGAAGGCGGGCGAAGCGAAGAAGCTGTGGCTCGACCTGCGCGACAGGATCCTGCCGGCGGACAAGGCGATGCACATCGTCATCGCCGCTTCGGCGAAGGATTTCTCGGCCGCTTCCCTGCAGGGCATGAAGGTCAGCCTGCACTTCAAGGCGCAGAAGGACGCGATGAAAGAGCATCTGGAGGATGCGATCAACCGTGTCCGCGACGTCCACGGCAACATCGTCGAGGAGCGCCCCGGCCATCCGAAGTACTACATGTACGAGCGGATGATGCGGGACATCATGGACATCCTGAAATACGACCCGAAGAACGAGCTCGGCAAGACGTTCCTGTACGACATCTCGTGGGATACCTACGACCGCGACAGGACCTTCGGTTCCCCGGACTACGCGGAATTCAAGGCGAAGGGCACGATCCGCGGCATCAAGGTCGAGAAGCCGACCTACCGCCAGCCGAAGCCGCCGAAGGGCATCGAGCCCTGGGCCTTCTACCAGCTGGCGCTCCTGAAGCGGCAGAAATACCTGGTCGACTGGTGGATCGAGAACCGCATGATCGAGAACGGAGAGCTGGGCGGCGGTCTGTCGGACGACGGCGACCAAATGCAGGCCTGGGTCGCGCTCGCGGAAATGGGCGTCGAGCCGAAGAAATACCGCGACACGCACTATCTGCAGATGCAGTCCTACTACGACCAGGGCATGTTCATCGACGGCCAGTCGATGATCGTCGCCGACGCGCTGCATTCCTATGAGGACGGCATCCAGATGCTGACCCACGAGATGCAGTTCGAGCCGTGGAACCCGAAGAACTTCGAGCGCGCGCTGGAGACCCTGCGCGGCAATTACAGGATCTGCGAGATCGCCCCGAACGGCGACCGCCAGATCATCTCGACGTTCTACTCCGGCAACAAGATCTCCAGAGACGAGCCGTGGAACAACATGGAAGCGGCTTCCCTCCTGGTGCTGGGCCCGGGCCTGAACGTCGCGATCTATTCCGGCAACGAGAAGGCCGTCGCGCTGACGAAGGACATCGCGAACATGCTGATGCACCATTATCATGACGGCGCGATGCATGCGAACATCGACTTCAAGACCGCCGCGGATTCGATCAACCCGAATCACCTCGAGTGGGCGAACCAGTTGTACGCGGCTTACCTGCTGACGCGCGACGAGAGCTACCTGTTCCCGGTCTTCAACCACCGCGGAAAGCCCGTGAAGTATTACGACAGGCCCGCATCGGAGACCTTCGACAAGGACGCCGTCGCCGAGCACAACCGCGCGGCGGACGAGATGATGTTCTGCCGCGAGTACATCAACACGCTCGGCTACACCTGGTCCGACCGTCTGACGCTCGACAACAAGACCACGCAGATCCAGCGCATGGGCGGCATCCTGGTCGACAGGAACTTCCAGTATCCGCTGAACGCCGTGACCTGGAAGTTCGAAAACGAGAAGGACGCGGAAGTCGTCGCGATCATGGTGACGTACAACCGTTTCAACAAGATCAAGGTCATCGCGTTCAACACGACGGATCATCCCGTGAACGCGAAGATGTTCGGCCGCATGGTCGATCCGGGCACGTGGAAGCTCACGACCGGCATCGACGCGAACGGCGACCAGTTCATCGACCGCGCTGAAAAGAGCTGCGAAGTGTACTTCGAGAACTTCAAGGCCGTCGACGTGACGTTCGCGCCGAAGAAGAACACCGTCATCGAGATGGAGCTTGTCGAAGCCGGCACGCCTTATCACGAGCGTCCGGACCTCGCGATCGGCGAGGACGACGTGAAGGTGACGGAGAAGCAGGTCAAAGTCACGGTCCATTCCCTGGGCTCGAAGCCCGCGCCCGCGACGTTCGTCGCGCTCGTCGACCGGAACGGCAAGGAAGTCGCCCGGGCGAAGGTGCCCGCGCTCGCGGCCCCGAACGACCTGTATCCGAAGACGGCGACCGTCGTCATCCGCGCCGCTGCGAAGAAGGGCTGGAAGGTGGTCGTCGATCCGGACAATACGCTCGGCGAGATCACCCGTATCAATAACGAGATCACGATCGGCTGATGAGCGGCCTGCCGTGAAGAGACCCCCGGGGCAGCCGCCCCGGGGGTCTTCGCGAATGCCCCTGCAAGGCTTAAA
>JAGDBR010000163.1 GCA_017958935.1 Lachnospiraceae bacterium
CATCGTCGAGGGCGATTCCGCCGGCGGTTCCGCGAAGGCGGCCCGCAACCGTGCGACCCAGGCGAACCTGCCGCTGCGCGGCAAGATCCTGAACGTCGAAAAGGCGCGCCTGGACCGCATCTACGACAACGCCGAGATCAAAACGATGATCACGGCCTCGGCACCGGCATCCACGACGACTTCGACATTTCCAAGCTCCGCTACGACAAGATCATCCTGATGACCGATGCCGACGTCGACGGCGCGCACATCGCGACCCTGCTGCTGACCTTCATCTACCGCTTCATGCCGGGACTGATCAAGGAAGGACACGTGTATCTGGCGCAGCCGCCGCTCTACAAGCTGGAGCGGAACCGCCGCGTCTGGTACGCGTATTCGGACGAAGAACTGAACAACATCATCAAGGAAGTCGGACGCGACCAGGGAAACAAGATCCAGCGCTACAAAGGCCTGGGCGAGATGGACGCGAGCCAGCTCTGGGAGACCACGATGGACCCGGAGCGCCGCGTGCTCCGGAAGGTCCTGTTCGACGAAGAGGAGGCCGCCCAGATCGACCTGACGTTCAACGTGCTGATGGGCGACAACGTCGAACCGCGCCGCGAGTTCATTGAAAAGAACGCGAAATACGCGACGATCGACGCATAAGGCAGGCGCTTCCGGTCCGTGACCGGGGGCAGAGAGGTTTTTATGGAAGCAAACGTTTACGATAAGTTTCATGAGGTCGAGCTGAAGCAGACGATGGAGCAGTCCTACGTGGACTACGCGATGTCGGTCATCACTTCGCGCGCGATCCCGGACGTCCGGGACGGCCTGAAGCCCGTGCAGCGGCGCGTCCTGTACGCGATGTACGAGCTGCACAACACGCCGGACCAGCCGCACCGCAAATGCGCCCGTATCGTCGGCGACGCGATGGGCAAATACCATCCGCACGGCGACTCGTCGATCTACGGCTCCCTCGTCTACATGGCGCAGCCGTGGAACGAGCACTATCCGCTTGTCGACGGCCACGGGAACTTCGGCTCGGTCGACGGAGACGGCGCCGCGGCCATGCGTTACACCGAGGCCCGGCTGTCGAAGATCGCGATGGAAATGCTTGCCGACATGGGCAAGGACACGGTCGATCTCGTCCCGAACTTCGACGAGACCGAGAAGGAGCCGGCGATCCTGCCGGCGCGCGTGCCGAATCTTCTGATCAACGGCGCGCAGGGCATTGCCGTCGGCATGGCGACGAACATCCCGCCGCACAATCTGCGCGAGGTGGGGAACGCGATCTGCCGCATCATCAACAACCGCGTCGAGGAAGGCCGCGAAACGACGATCGAAGAGATCATGCAGGACATCCAGGGCCCGGATTTCCCGACCGGCGCCGTGATCCTGGGCCGGAACGGCATCAGCCAGGCCTACAGGACCGGCCGCGGCAAGATCCGCGTCCGCTCGATCTACACGATCGAACCGATGGAGAACGGCCGCAACCGCGTCGTGATCACCGAGATCCCGTACCTCGTGAACAAGCAGCGCCTGATCGGCAAGATCGCCGAGCTGCACCGCGACAAGCGCGTCGAGGGCATCATGGACGTCCGCGACGAGACGAATGACCGCGAAGGCACGCGCGTCGTGCTGGAGCTGCGGCACGACGTGAACGCGAACGTCGTCATGAACCAGCTGCTGCGGCATACGGACCTGCAGACGACCTACGGCGTCATCATGCTCGCGCTCGTGAACGGCGAGCCGAAGGTCCTGAACATTCTGGACGCCCTGCGGCACTACATCCGGCACCAGGAGAGCGTCGTTACGCGGCGCTGCCGGTTCGATCTGAAGCGCGCGGAAGACAGGGCGCACATCATTGAAGGCCTGTTCATCGCGCTCGACAACATCGACGAGATCATCCGCATCATCCGGGCGGCGGCGAACGTCGGCGAAGCGAAGGAGAACCTGATCAAGGCCTTCGCGCTGACGGACGCGCAGGCGCAGGCGATCGTGGACATGCGGCTGCGTGCGCTGACCGGCCTCGAGAGAAGCAAGCTCGAAGAGGAGTACGCGGAGCTGACGGCGACGATCGCGCGGCTCCGGGAGATCCTCGGCGACGAGAACAAGCTGCTGCTCGTCATCCGCGACGAACTGGCGGAGACGATCGAGAAATACGGCGATGAGCGGAAAACGCGCATTGAGAACGACGAGGACGAGATCGAGGACGAAGACCTTATCTCCGACGAGGAAGTAGTCATCGCGATGACGAAGCTCGGCTACCTCAAGCGCATGTCGCTCGACATTTTCCGCGCGCAGAACCGCGGCGGACGCGGCATCAAGGGCATGGCCGTCCTGAACGACGACTACACGACGGGCCTGCAGCTGACGGGCACGAAGGACAACATGCTCTTCTTCTCGAATCAAGGCCGCATCTACCTGCTGAAGGCGTATGAGATCCCGGTCGCGAGCCGAACCTCGCGCGGCACACCGCTGATCAACCTGATCCAGCTGCAGCCGGGCGAGAAGGTCACGGCGATGATCACCGGCAAGGGCATGTCCGAAGAGGAAGCCGCGCAGCGCTACATCGTCATGGCGACGAAGAGCGGCACGATCAAGAAAACGCCCGCGAAGGAGTACAGCAACGTCCGGAAGAACGGCCTGATCGCAATCACGCTGAAAGAAGGCGACGAGCTGATCAGCGTGAAGGAGACGGCCGGGAACGAGGACGTCCTGCTGGTCGCGAAGAGCGGCAATTCGATCCGCTTCAACGAGGAATCGGTCCGCATCTGCGGCCGGAGCAGCATCGGCGTGCGCGGCATGGACCTGCGCGACGGCGACGAGCTCGTGTCGATGGAAGTCGCGTCCTCCGATCAGGAGATCCTGTTCGTGTCCGAGAACGGCCTGGGCAAGCGCACGTACATGAGCGAGTTCAACCCGCAGGGCCGCGGCGGCAAGGGGTCGCGCGGCTATAAGATCACAGAGAAGACCGGCGGCCTGGTCGGCACGGCCACGGTGACCGGCGACGACGAGATCATGCTGATGACGACGGAAGGCATCGTGATCCGGACCGTCATCGACTCGATCCCGATCCTGTCGAAGACGACGTCGGGCGTCAAGCTGATGAACATCGACAAGGAAGGCGAGGCGCGGGTCGCGAGCTTCACGATCATCCCGGCGGCCGCGGAAACGGAAGACGCGGGGACGGATGAAGATGCGGACGATGGTCTGACGCAGGACGCGTCCGATACGCCGGATCCTTCCGAAGACGAAAACGAATGAACACCGAAGGGATAAGGACGACGTTCCGGATCCCTTTCGCAAAGAGCAGATAACACAAAGATCAAACAGCATGGATTGCGGGCTTCGGCCGGAAAGGAAAAACATGGAAAAAACGAGACTTGTCATTGTCGGAACCGGATGGAGAGCACAGTTTTACGTGCGGATCGCAAAGGCGCTGCCGGAGCTTTTTGACCTCGTCGGCGTCGGCTATTATGCGGAAAGCGAGCGCGAATACGCCGAGAAATGGGGCGCCTCGCTCTACAAGGATTACATGGAGATGGTCCGGGCGGAGAAGCCGGAGATGGCGGCGGTCTGCGTGAACCGCGCGAGCGGCGCGAATCTGAGGACCGTGAGCGAGATCGCGCGCACGGGCGTTGCCGTTCTGATGGAAACGCCGCCGGCCGATACGGTGCCGGACATGATCCACTTCTACGACGTCTGCAAGGGCCTGCCGATCCAGGTCTCCGAGCAGTACCAGTTCCAGCCGGAGACTGCCGCACGGCTGAAGATCGCGGCATCCGGCATCCTCGGCGAGGTCTATCAGAGCCGGCTGAATCTTCCGAACGGCTATCATTCCGCCAGCGTCCACCGGAAATTCCTGGGCGTCGGCATGGCACTGCCGAAGATCTGGTCGGTCGAGTATCAGCATGAGCGGCTCATCTGCCCCACCCGCGCCGGCGATCCGACGGAAGAGAAGATGGTTCCGGTCACGCAGAGCGTCTATCACATGGACTTCGGCGATAAGCAGGCGTTCAACGATCTGGAAGGCGACCAGGTGCGCTGCGCATTCCGCGGCGACCATACGGCGATCCGCGGCACGCGCGGCGAGATCGTCGACAACGACGTGTATTACATGAAGGGCCTCGAGCCCTGCCATTTCCGCTTCGACCGGATGGTCGCCGGCACCGGGACGAACCTGGAGGGCGGCTTCTTAAGAGGCATCAGAGGACCGGAAGGCCTGATTCTGGAGAACCCCTTCAAGCCGGCCCGTCTCTTCGACGACGAGATCGCGGTCGCGACGGCGATGAAGAAGACGGCCGAATTCGCGAAGGGCGGCCCGTCCTTCTATCCGATCGAGGAAGCGCTGCAGGATGCGTACCTGGGCCTGCTGACCCGGGAAGCCGCGCAGACCGGCGAGATCATTCAGGCGCAGCATCAGATCTGGATGGGCGAGGCCTGATCCGGAAGATCACGGAGAAACTTCCTTAACGAAAAACGGGCAAGGCCCGGGAACAGGAGTTTTTATGATGCAGATCGGCATCCGGCTGCACGACATGCCGGGAAACAGCTTTCAGGAAAGGGTCGACGCGGCGGCCGGGGAGCACTTTGAGTGCGTACACCTGGCGCTGTCGAAGGCGGTGAAAGAGTATCCGCACGGGAAGGAAGCCCTGACACCCGGCTACGCTTCTTATTTAAAGAAGGTTTTCGAGCGGGCGGGCATGGACATCACGATCTTCGGGTGCTACCTGAATCTCGCGAACCCGAATCCCGTCAAGCTGAAAGCAATGCAGGAAATGTACGTCCAGTCCCTGATCTTCTCGAGATGGCTCGGCGCGGGCGTCGTCGGCACCGAGACCGGTTCCGTCAACGAGGATTACAAGTGGGGACCGTACGATCTGACCGACGAAGCGCTGGACCGCTTCATCGAGGGGCTGTTCCCGGTCGTGGAAGCGGCGGAGAAGGTCGGCGGGATCATCGCGATCGAGCCGGTCTGCCACCACATCGTTTCTTCGCCGAAGCGCGCGCGCAAAGTCCTCGACACGATCCATTCCCCGAACCTGAAGATCATCTACGACCAGGTCAACATGGTGGACGGCGAGAACTACACGCGGATCGACAGCCTGATCGACGAGTACCTGGAGCTTCTGGGCGACGAGATCGCCTGCGTGCACATCAAGGACTACAAGATCATCGACGGACAGCGCAAGTCGGTCTCGACCGGGACGGGCATCATGCCCGAAGCTTCCTATAAGAAGATCATCCGCTGGCTGAACGACCACAAACCGTTCGCTTACGTCTCGTTCGAGGACAGCAATCTGGAGCAGAGCATCTACGGCCGGGCGTTCTTAAGGCGCCTGGAGCAGGAGATCGACTGAGGAAGGCGCCGTTGTATGGCGGACTTCCGCCGGCAAACGCCCGGAAAAAGGACGGCTGCCGGCCGGTGAAAAGACCTATCTAGTGGTCTGAAATCAGGGCCCTCCACAAGATGTGGTGGGGTGCAAAAAACATAGTAAAATTGCCCGTTTTCGTCGCATTTTCCGGTTGACAAAACGGGCGATTTTGCCTATAATAATCAACGCGCCTCGAAAAGAGGTGCTTTTAAAACGCAATCAATTGGTAGAGGCCTTTTGAAGTTCCGACGCATGGAGAAGTACTCAAGTGGCTGAAGAGGCGCCCCTGCTAAGGGTGTAGACCGTTTGCGCGGTGCGCGGGTTCAAATCCCGCCTTCTCCGCTGGACTTCTTATCATAGGGGAACGGGTTTTCACCCATCGGTCTGAATCCGGTCCGCAAAAGTTTTTAAAAGATTTTTAAAAACTACTTGACAAACTGATTGAGTGTTGAGAAAGTGATTAAGTTCGCCCGCGAGAGCGAACGAAGGGAACCTTGACAACTGAACAATACAACCAACCCTGAAGATTCCGACAGCCGGGAGACCGGCAGTTGAGATTTTCAAACAGTTTGAACGTTCCCCGGAACGACCCGGAAGGGAAGGGA
>JAGDBR010000164.1 GCA_017958935.1 Lachnospiraceae bacterium
ATCGGACGCCGCGCCGTGACCAAGGGCGTCGGTCTCGAGAACATCGGCGTGCTTCTGGACCGCGGCCGTATCGTCACCGACGACCAGCTCCGCACGAACGTGCCGGGCGTCTGGGCGGCAGGCGACGTAAACGGCAAGATCATGCTGGCGCACACGGCTTATCGCGAAGGTGAAGTTGCCGTGAACGACATGCTCGGGAAAAAGGACCGTATGGACTATCTGTCCATCCCCTCCGTCATTTACACCCATCCGGAAGTGGCGAGTGTCGGTGAAACGACAGAGTCCGCAAAGGAGAAAGGCCTCGACGTCGAGATCCGCAAGGTCTCGCTCCGTTTCTCCGGCAGATATCTCGCGGAGAACGAGAAGGGCCAGGGTTTCCTGAAGGTCATCATCGACAAGCAGCATAAAAAGATCCTTGGCGTCCACATTTACGGACCCTACGCCTCGGAAATGATCTATGGCTGCGCCATGATGGTCGCACGGGAAATGCGCGTCCAGGATGTGCAGAAGTTCGTCTTCCCGCATCCGACCGTCGGCGAAGTCATCCGCGAAGCCCTGTTCGGCTGAACGGCTTAGGACAGCACTCATTAAAACATTTTCATAAAAGGAGCAAACACCATGCCGAAAAGTCAATATGTAGATCCGAATGAAGTCTTTAAGCCGGAAGCCATCCATTTTGAGGACATCCCGGTCAACCAGTACAAGAAGACCCTCGAAGAGGAAGTCGCCCTGTACGGCAAGGACGAACTCATGCGCATTTATCATGACATGCGCACCATCCGCGAGTTCGAGACCATGCTGAACGAAGTCAAGACGAAGTCCGAGTACAACGGCGTCGCCTACAACAACCCCGGTCCGGCGCACCTTTCGATCGGCCAGGAAGCATCCGCCGTCGGCGAAGCCTACAACCTGGACATCGACGACCTGACCTTTGGTTCCCACAGAAGCCACGGCGAGATCCTGGCGAAGGGTCTTTCCTCCATCCACAAACTCTCCGATGAGAAACTGATGGAGATCATGGAGAGCTTCCTGGGCGGCGATACCCTGAAGGCCGTGAAGGAAAATATGCCGGAAGCGGCTACGGTGAAGGATCTTGCGCAGAACTTCCTTCTGTACGGCGCGCTGGCAGAGATCTTCGCCAGAAGGACCGGTTTCAACAGAGGTCTCGGCGGATCCATGCACGCCTTCTTCATCCCCTTCGGCATCATGCCGAACAACGCGATCGTCGGCGGTTCCGGCCCGATCGCGGCAGGCGCGGCGCTCTACAAGCGTTCCAACCACAAGAAGGGCATCGTTGTCGCGAACCTCGGCGACGGCTCTCTGGGCCGCGGCCCGGTACTGGAAGCGTTGAACTTCACCTCCATGGACCAGATCCGGAAGCTCTGGGACGGCGGCGAAGGACTTCCGATCCTGTTCAACATTTTCGATAACTTCTACGGCATGGGCGGACAGACCCGCGGCGAGACGATGGGCTTCGACATGGCAGCCCGCCTCGGCGCCGGCTTCAATCCGGACCAGATGCACGCGGAGCGTGTGGACGGCTACGATCCGCTGGCGGTCATCGACGCGGTCGGCCGCAAGAAGAAACTCCTCGAAGAGGGCAAGGGCCCGGTGCTTCTGGATGTCGTCACCTACCGCGTCTCCGGCCATTCGCCGTCCGACAGCTCCACCTACCGTACGCAGGAGGAGATCGAGGCCTGGAAGGAAGCAGACGCGATCCTGGCTTACAGAAAGAAACTGGTCAACGGCGGCGTCGCATCCGATGAAGAGTTCGCTGCGATCGACGAGAAGATCGTGAACCGCATGACCGCGATCATGAAGATCGCCATCGACGACAGCATTTCCCCGAGAATGGACCTCGACAAGGAGCCCAATGCCATCGCGGATCTCATGTATTCCAACCAGCATGTGGCGAAGATGGAAGAAGGCCGTGAGCCGGAAGTCCTCATTCCGAAGGAAGAGGATCCGAGAGTCAAACAGATCGCGGGCAAGGCGCGCTTTGCCTTTGACGAGAACGGCAAGGCCTATTCCAAGATGAAAGCCTACAACATCCGCGACGGTCTGTTTGAGCCCATCATCGACAAATTCTACGAAGATCCGACGACTATCGCCTATGGCGAAGACAACCGCGACTGGGGCGGCGCATTTGCCGTCTACCGCGGACTGACCGAAGCCATTCCGTATCATCGCTTCTTCAACGCGCCGATCTCCGAATCCGCGATTGTCGGCTCTGCCGTCGGTTACGCGATGTGCGGCGGCCGCGCGCTCGGCGAACTGATGTATGCCGACTTCATCGGCTGCGCAGGCGACGAGATCTTCAACCAGATGGCCAAATGGCAGGCCATGAGCGCGGACATTCTCAAGATGCCCATCATCCTCCGTGTGTCTGTCGGTTCCAAGTACGGCGCACAGCACTCTCAGGACTGGACTGCGCTTTGCGCGCACATCCCGGGACTGAAGGTCGTCTTCCCGGCCACGCCTTACGACGCCAAGGGTCTGATGGCAGAAGCGCTCGAGGGTACCGATCCGGTCATCTTCTTCGAGTCGCAGCGCATCTACGACAAGGG
>JAGDBR010000165.1 GCA_017958935.1 Lachnospiraceae bacterium
CAGGAGCTGACGGACGAGGAGCGCGCCGAGAACCGCGAGGCGCTGGAGAAGGCCGGCTACAGGCCGACCGCGCGGACGGTCGCGCGCGATCTGTGCAGATTCGTCCTGAACCTGAAGACCGACACGGCGATCCTGCCCGTGCAGGACATCCTGAGCCTGCCGGGAGAGGCCCGCATCAATGAACCCGGCAAGGTGAAGCCCGAGAACTGGAGCTGGAAGCTGAAGGATTTCCGGGGCCTTTCGCGGGCGGTCCCGAAACTGAGGACGATGAACGAGGAAGCCGGCCGGTGCCGGAAGAAATAAACCGGCAGGGGCAGAAAAACCGGCAGGCGCCGGAAAACACCGGGACGTACGGCAGGGATCAGACTGCTTCCGGCGGACAGAATAAAACAGGGACCTGGATTCAGGTCCCTGTCTTTTTGATGTTCCGCGGTCTTGCCGCATGTCTTCGGGTTCAGATCCTGGCGACGCCGGAGCACTTCGCGGCTTCGGCAACAGCTGCCGCGACGGTCGGCGCAACGCGCTTGTCGAAAGCCTTCGGCAGGATGTAGTCCGGCGTGAGCTCTTCGTCGGAGACGAGCGATGCGATCGCGTAAGCCGCGGCCGCCTTCATCTCTTCATTGATGTCGCGTGCCCTGACGTCCAGTGCGCCGCGGAAGATGCCCGGGAACGCGAGGACGTTGTTGATCTGGTTCGGGAAGTCGGAGCGGCCGGTGCCGATGATGAAGGCGCCGCCTTTCTTCGCTTCGTCCGGCATGATCTCCGGGGTCGGGTTCGCCATCGGCAGGACGATCGGCTTCTCGTTCATCGAAGCGACCATTTCCGCCGTGACCGTGCCCGGCATCGAGACGCCGATGAACACGTCCGCGCCCTTCATGACGTCCGCGAGCGTGCCCTTCTCCTGGTTCGGGTTGGAGTTCTTCGCAAGCTCCTTGTAGGCTTCCGTCAGGTCTTCACGGCCTTCGTAGATCGCGCCCTTGCGGTTGCAGTAGATCACGTTCTGCAGGCCCATCGACTTCAGCAGCATGCCGATCGCGGTGCCTGCCGCGCCCGCGCCGCTGATGACGCACTTGATATTGCGGATGTCCTTGCCGGCGCACTTCAGCGCGTTCAGCATCGCCGCCGCGACGACGACGGCCGTGCCGTGCTGGTCGTCGTGGAAGATCGGGATGTCGCAGATCTCTTTCAGCCGGCGCTCGATCTCGAAGCAGCGCGGCGCGCCGATGTCCTCGAGGTTGACGCCGCCGAAGGAGCCGGAGATCAGGTAGATCGTACGGACGATCTCATCCACGTCGTTGCTCTTGATGCAGATCGGGAACGCGTCCACGTCCGCAAAGGATTTGAAGAGGGCGCATTTGCCTTCCATGACCGGCATGCCGGCTTCCGGGCCGATGTTCCCGAGTCCGAGGACCGCGCTGCCGTCCGTGATGACGGCGATCAGGTTCTTGCGCCGGGTCAGCTCGAACGACTTGTCCGGATCCTTCTCGATCGCAAGACACGGCTCGGCGACGCCGGGCGTGTAAGCCAGAGAAAGGTCCGTCGAATTTTCAACGGGAACGCGCGAGATGACCTCGATCTTGCCCTGCCATTCGGCATGCTTCTGTAACGATTGTTCACGAATGTCCATGTATCATGGCCGTCCTTTCGATTTTCTGCCTGTATTATAGCATTTTTTTTCACTTTCGTATATAATAATTTAGAATATGATAATGTTCCGGGCGGACAGCGCTTTTCGCACTGAGAACGCCCGGTCCAGCCGGAGGTAATCATGGCGATCATCAGACCTTTCCGGGCGGTCCGGCCCGACGAAGGCTTGGAGGCGGCCGTCGCGGCCCTGCCGTACGACGTCTTTTCGGACGAGGAAGCATACGAGGCGGTACAGGGGCATCCTTGCTCGTTTCTGAACATTGACCGGCCGGAGACGCAGTTTCCGAAAGGGCAGGACATGTACGCGCCCGAGGTCTACGATATGGCGGACAGCCTGCTGCAGGGCTTCATCAGGCGCGGCATCCTCGTCCGCGAGAAGACGCCCTGCTATTACGTGTACAGCCTGACGATGGACGGCCGGACGCAGCGCGGCCTGTGCGCCTGCTCTTCGGTCGACGACTATCTGAACGGCGTGATCCGGAAGCATGAGAACACCCGGGAAGAGAAGGAACTCGACCGGATCCGCCACGTGGACAGGACTTCCTGCCAGACGGGGCCGATCTTTCTGGCCTACCGCGACGATACGCGGGTGGAGG
>JAGDBR010000166.1 GCA_017958935.1 Lachnospiraceae bacterium
GAGACGCGCTATGTCGTCGTCTTCATCTTCGGCGGCCTGATGGGCATCCTCGACATGCTCTGCTTCGCGTTCTGCAAGGAGGTCTTCACGGCCCCGCCGAAGCGCATCCACTTCAAGGAAGTCGTCAAAAGCGTCTCGCAGAACAAGCGCTTCCTGTCGCTGCTCGCCGTCTGGACCTTCTGGTGCTTCGTCAGCAATTTCTCGGGCAATTATTTCAACGCTTACTCCATGAACGTCATGGGGCTTTCTTCCCTGGACATCATGGTCTTCGGGACGATCGCGGTCTCGGTCGGCATCATCATCGCCGTCCGGAGCTGGGGAAAGGCGATCTTCCGCTTTGGCGAGAAGAACGTGTTCTACGTGACCGGCATGGTCTACGCCTTCATCCCGCTCGTCTATCTGTTCTCGTCGCCCGGGAACATCTGGCCGACGCTGATCCGGAACCTGCTCGGCGCCATGTTCTGGTGCGGCTGGGACGTTGCGTCGAACAGCCTGGAACTTTCGTCCGCCCCGGATGACATGCGCCCGTCCTACATCGCGATCTTCAGCTGCGTTTCCTGCTTCTTCGGCATCGCGCTGGGCTCCGTTTCCGGCGGCCTGCTGCTGACGCTCTTCGAGAAGATGAACTGGTTCACCGGCTGGTTCGACCGCTACAAAGCGCTCTTCACGCTCTCGGCAACGATTACCGTCATCGGTCTGCCGCTGCTGATCTCCCGGATTCCGTCCGACAATGACAAGACCGTGAAGGACCTCGTCAAGGCCATGTTCACGGTCCCGCTGCACAGGATCAAACGCTGAGGACTTCTGCTTTTCGAGAGCAGCCCCGCTCAGAACGCCGTGCCGTACAGCGCCCGGACCGCTTTTGCGGCCCCGTCGTTCTCACACGTGTCCGCGATGTAATCGGCGATCCCGAACAGGAACGCGTCCGAATTCCCCATGGCGACCGTATACCCCGACGCTTTCATCATTTCATAATCGTTCAGGCTGTCGCCGAACGTCACGACGTTCTCCGGCGTAAGCCCCCGGCTTTTTGCCAGGGCTTCCAGCGCCGTCGCTTTCGAGACGCCCTCGTTCGTGATCTCGAGGTCGCCGTTCGACATCCGGAGCACGGTAAAGCCTTCAATGCCCGCGACCGCGTCCGCGGCTTCATTCTGCCGCGACACGTCGCTGAACACCACGTGCATTTTGTAGACCGGCCGCGCCGACGGGCTCGCCAGATAGGCGGCTGCCGACGGCACCAACTCGGCGCCCTCGATGAAGACGCGTCGCACCAGTTCCCTGCTGCCGTCCGCGTAATTCTTCGCGCCCCACGCCGGCATTTCCAGCACACGGTCCATCGTCGTCTGCCACGCGCCCTGGTACAGCGTCGGGATCCCCCCGTGCGCCTCCAGGATCCGCGCCATCGCCGCGGTCTTTTCCCTGTCCATCTCCGACGCGTAAACGATCTCCCCCGTCTCCCGGTCCAATACATAGGCGCCGTTCAGGAGCACGCAGAAACGGAACAGGTCCAGGATCTCCTGCGTGACCTGCGTCAGATTGCGGCCGCTCGCCGCCGTCACGAGCACGCCCTGCCTTGCGAGGGCGCGCAGCGCTTTCTGCTCTTCTTCCGGCACCTCGGCATAGGCCGGGATCAGCGTGCCGTCGAAATCGAAGGCGGCGATCCGGTACCTGTCCGGGTCGAATGGCCGCACGTCGCGGCCGGCATGGTCTTTCATCGTTTCTTCTTCTCGTAGTCGGAGGTCCGCATGATCGCGTCGTCTCCGAACCGGTTCCGGACCGAATCCAGCATCCGGTCGAGCTTTTCCTTCTTTTTCCGTTCTTCCTCGCCGAACAGATTCAGCTGCTCGTTCTTCCCGTCGGTAATGTTCCCGCACGAAACGCCCAGCAGACGGATCGGCGTCCTGCCGTCCCAGAGCTCGTCAAAGAGCCGGACCGCTTCCTGATAGATCAGATCCGCCGCGTTCGTGGAAAGCGAAAGCTTCCGCTGATGCGAGATCCGCTTGAATTCGTTCGATTTGTAAGAGACCGTCACGAGGCCCGCACGGACGTTGTCGCGCCGGAGCCGGCGGCTCACGCGGTCGGACAGCATCAGAAGCACCGGGTAGACCTCTGCCGCGTCGACGTAGTCGTACGGCAGCGTCGTCTCATGCCCGTAGCTCTTCTCTTCCTCCCCCTCTTCCGAGACCGGGGACGTGCTGATCCCGTTCGCGGACCGGTGCATCGCGGCGGCGGCCTTCGTCCCGAAATGCGCTGCCAGAACGCTCTCCGGCAGCTTCGCGAGGTCCCCGACCGTCCTGACGCCCAAAACCTTCAGCCGTTCCGCCGAGGAACGCCCGACGAACAGCAGGTCGCCGACCGGCAGCGGCCACATTTTCCGCTCGATCTCTTCGGGCCAGAGCGTGTGGACGCGGTCCGGCTTTTTAAAATCGGACGCCATCTTCGCGAGCAGCTTGTTCTCCGAAACGCCCACGTTGACCGTGAAGCCGAGTTCCTCCCGGATCCGGTCCTTGATCGTGTACGCGAGCTTCACGGCTTCGTCCGAATCGCGGTCTTTCACGCTCATCGACACGTCCATGAAGCATTCGTCGACCGAGACCTGTTCCAGGCTGTCCGCATACTCCCTGCAGATCGCGATGAACGCGTGCGAGCACTTTCTGTACAGTTGGAAGTCGGACGGCACGAGGATCAGCTTCGGGCACTTCTTCAGCGCGGTCATGACCGGCTCGCCCGTCTGGATCCCGTACTCTTTCGCCGGGATCGACTTGGCGGTAATGATGCCGCGGCGCGTCTTCACGTCGCCGCCGACCGCGGAAGGCACGGTTCGAAGATCCAGCTCGTCTCCCTCATTTAAACGACGAACAGCCTCCCAGCTAAGGAAGGCTGAATTCACGTCGATGTGGAAAACGATCCGCTCTCTGGGCATCAGGTCTTTTTCTTCTCCTTCTTCTCCCGTTTCATGGAGATCAGATTGACCGTGATCAGCAGCACGATCAGCGCGGCGATGCATCCGTACCCGAGCGGCGTCTTCAGGAAGCTCACGGCTTTCCCGACCCGCGGGATGTAGAACGCCATGCGGCCGACGACCTGATCCTTCGTGATCGGGGCGTCTTCGATCGCGTTCGCGTCGCCCTTGACGATCATGGTATCCTCGCCGATCGAGATGATGCGGTGGCTGATGAGTTTCTCGCTCGGCAGGCCCGCATCGCGGACGTAGATGATGATGTCGCCGACCTCATACGCGTCCTTCGGCTGCGCCTGATAGACGATCATGTCGTTTTCCATGATCGCGGGCTCCATCGAGCCGGACACGACGACCGCGTACCCGATCCCGAACAGTCCGGTATGGCGCGTCTGGTTGAAGAAGCGCTGGTACATGCCGGAGAACACGAAAAACAGCAATACGAGCACGATCACCCATACCACTGCGTTGAAAAATGATTTCAGTACGGTCTTCATGACACGGCCTCCACGATACGGTCCAGGATCTCGACGGCTTCGCCCATCGAACGGCGCCAGAACGTCCTGAACTCTTCCCCCGTTCCTTCCATGGCGTCGGACACGGCCTTCAGCATGATGCAGGGCACGTTGTTGCGGTTGCAGGTCAGCAGGATGCCGGCGGATTCCATGTCGCAGATGTCCGCGCCGAAGGTGTCGCGCACGTACGCCTTGTCTTCCCTGCCGCTCACGAAGCGGTCCGCGGACGCGCACACGGCCGGGATCAGGTCGTCGGAGACGGCCAGGGCCTTGTCGAACAGCGCCTTGTCCGCCGGGATGTAGATATCCGGGTACTCGCTGTACTGTCCGAGCTTCAGTCCGTCGATCGCGGTCGTGTCCATCGCGTAATGCACGACGCTCTTTACGAGGCCGAGCTTTCCGAGCGCCATCTCCTCCGTCAGGCCGCCCACGACGCCGACGTTGAAAATGAAGTCGACACGGTAGACCGAGATCAGCAGCTGCGCGGCCGCGGCCGCGGCGATCTCGCCGATGCCCGAATGCAGCAGGTAGATCACGTTGAACCCGCGCTTATAGGTGTCGATCACGAAGGAGCCGACACGCTCCGTCGTTTTCGGTTTTCCGTATTTCTCGGTGACGACCTCCGATTCGACCGCCACCATCAGTCCGATCTTTTTCATCTGTTTCCTCCCGCTGCCCGGCGGACCCGCCGCCGGGCACGGTTTCTGAACTTCTCAGTCTTTCTTTTCCCAGTTCGGGAACGAGTACTCGCCGCGGTAGTTCGAGCCGCTGTAATGCGGGTACTTGAACGGCCGGTATTCCAGTTCCCCTTCCGGCGCCGGGCGGTCCTGCGTGTAGATGTACATGCGCTTCTCGTCCCACAGGACGATCTCGTCGCGAGCGTCGCCCGTCAGCGAGAGCA